>NZ_JBFULT010000888.1:0-1915 GCF_054049755.1 Bradyrhizobium sp. P5_C11_2 | reverse complement strand
CATCACAGTTGCGTTCTCGGCTCTGTTGTGTAGAACAACCACGGGTGCTCGCTGCATGAAGCAGTGACAGGTTAAGCGATGGTCGGGCCGCCACGCAGGATGCGTGCGCCCCATGAACGATCAGCTGCCCGGCAGAAACCCTTCAAAGTCCCAATCTCTCGCCGAGCGAGCGCTCGCGACACTACAGCACTTCCTGCATGTCGAGGCGATCAGCGGGATTGTGCTGCTCGCGGCCGCGGCGGCCGCATTGCTGTGGGCCAACTCGCCAGTGGCCCATTCGTATCATGACGTCTGGAACCTGGCGATTCCACTTCGCCTCGGCGCATTTGCTTTCGAAAGGCCGCTGCATTTCTGGATCAACGACGCGCTGATGACGATGTTCTTCCTCGTCGTCGGCATGGAGATTCGYCGCGAGATCCACGAGGGCGCGCTGAGCAGGTTCGACCAAGCTATCTTGCCGGTGCTGGCGGCATTCGGCGGGGTCGTCGTTCCTGCGCTGATCTATCTGAGCTTCAACGCCGTTCCGGGGCGCGGCCATGGCTGGGCGATACCGACCGCCACCGATATCGCTTTCGCCGTCGGCGTGCTCGCGCTGCTCGGCAAATCGATTCCAGGCAACATTCGGGTCTTTCTGCTGGCGCTCGCTATCATCGACGACATCATCGCGGTTCTCATCATCGCGCTGTTCTACACCAGCGGACTCGATTCCAGCGGCTTTGCCGTCGCGGCGCTCGGCGTTGTCATGGCGCTCGGCTTTCAGCGCCTMGGAATCGGCTCCGCCTATGCCTATGTCGTGCCGGCGTTCATCGTCTGGGCGGGCTTTCTCATGGCAGGCSTTCATCCGACGCTCGMAGGCATCGTGCTTGGGCTGATCACGCCGGCGCGGTCGCGGCATCCCTGGATCGCGCCGCCCGTCATTCGTGTGGAGATGGCGCTGCATCCCTGGGTCGCCTAYGCCATCATGCCGGTCTTCGCGTTGGCGAATGCGGGTATCAGCTTCAAAGGCATGGACCTATCAGGCGACGCTCGGTTCGTGACGCTCGGCGTCGCACTCGCGCTGTGTGCGGGAAAGCCGGTCGGTGTGATCGGGGCGACGTGGCTTGCGGTGCGCACGGGCTGGTGCCGCCTCGCGCCAGACGTGTCATGGAGCGGCGTTTGTCTCGTCGGGCTGCTCGCCGGCATCGGCTTCACCATGTCGATYTTCATCGCCATGCTCGCCTTTAGCGACGACAAGCTGCTCGATGCGGCGAAGCTCGGCGTGCTGTTCGGCTCGCTGATCTCGGTTACCTTGGGCCTTGGATGGGGGGCCGAGTGCGCCCAACGACAGCGAGAAACCAGCTGATGGAAACTCGAGTAGATGACTAATGAACCATGATAAAGTCCTAACATGGCTCTCAGTGACGATGGGCATTCTCGTCATCGGCAATTCGCTTCACGTTCTCTACGTCCTTGTCCGATGAGAACGGATTTCCGAAGGCGGCCTTATTCTCGCGCGCCCCGCGTCGTCGCCTGTTGGCCCGTGTGAGACATGCCGGCGCAGTCTGACGATTTCCGTTTACAGGGGTAGACCGGAATAGAGCGGCACGCGGCAATAGCGACGCGATTGACCCACAGCGGACATTCTGTCGCGCACTCTGCTGGCCCTTTACCTTTGAGGGCGAACGCGGGGCTGTTTGTACCTGCTCGCAAAAACAGGTATCTAAGGTTCTTCAAGTTCGCTTGAAGGCAGGTAAATCAAGAATGGAATGCAGATGACAAAGCAAGAAGTCGATTTTGACTACATCCTTCGATCGAATCTAGAGCGGGTATTCAACGAACGGGATGACGATAAGCGTCGGACCGCCATCGATGATTTGTTCGTCGAACAGCCGGTCATGTATGAACCGACAAATATTGTAAAAGGTCGGGAAGCAAT
>NZ_JBFULT010000887.1:0-1918 GCF_054049755.1 Bradyrhizobium sp. P5_C11_2 | reverse complement strand
GCGTTGTCGGGCGGCAGCAGCGCGAATTCGAGCCCGCTGGCCGGCGACAGGCTGTCGACATGACCGCGCAGGGTCTGGCCGCGGAAGCTGTCGACGCGCAGCTCGACCGGCTGGCCGGGACGGACATGGGTGAGCTGCGTCTCCTTGAAGTTGGCGACCACATAGACCGCATCGAGCGGCACCACCGCCATCAACTGCGTACCGGCCTGCACGAACTGGCCGACGCGCAAGCTGCGGGCGCCGACCGTGCCGTCGACCGGTGCGGTGATCTCGGTGTAGGAGAGGTTGAGCTCAGCCTGCTGCGCGACCGCACGGGCACGTTCGAGCTGGGCCGTGGCCTGGGCGCGCTGGGTGGTGAGCACGTCGACCTTGCGCTGCGCCGCCAGCAGACCGAACTTGGCGTGCTGCAACTGCGCGCTGCTGGCGCGTAGCGCCGCATCGGTCTGCTGCGCGCGCTGAATCGTGCCGGAGCCCGATTTCATCAGGTCGTCGTAGCGGGCGCGCTCTTCCTGCGCGAATTTCAGATTGGCGTCCGCAGCCGTGACATCGGCCGTGCTCTGCTCGATGATCGGCTGCTGAAGCTCGAGCTGGGCATCGAGGTTGCGCACCGAGGCTTCCGCCGCCGCGACATCGGCGCGGGCCTGGTCGAGCGCCGCCTTGAAGTCGCGGTCGTCGATCTTCGCCAGCAACTGTCCGGCCTTGACCTTTTCGTTGTCGCCGACCAGGACCTTCGCGATGTAGCCGGAAACCTTCGGCGCGACGATCGTCGAGTCCGCCTTCACATAGGCGTCGTCGGTCGTCTCGAGATAGCGGCCGTTGGTCCAGTAGTCGTGGCCGTAATAGACAGTCGCTGCCGTGCCTGCGAGGAGCGCGAGCACCAAGGCCGCGTGCCGGACCCTGTTCCGGACCGGCATAGGCAGCGGTGACTTGGAATAATCTTGAGTTATTTCAGTCGCTTGCTGGAATTTTTCGGTGCGGGGCATCTCGGACATGACGGTCTCCTATCGGCTGGCAGGGACTATCGGTCTTTCCAGTTCGAGCGATAATCGGCGAAATGCTAGAAGGATTATCCACTCGGAGTGGATAGTCCGCGGACCTCGCCTGAGGTGTGTATGGTCTACCCAACCAGACGTGCGACTGCCCCAGAGCGATTGCCGCGCCTGTCGAGCGATTGCTGCCAACGCCTGCGCGATGCCGCACGCGGGATGATCTGGTAGATAATCGGGGCGAATTCCTTGAGATTATCGATCAAGAGCGGATAATCAGGCGGCATGGACCGATTGACCAGCCTCGAAGTCTTTAGCCGGGTGGTCGAGACCGGCGGCTTCTCTGCCGCAGCCCGCAAGCTCAACATGTCGACCACCATGGTGAGCAATCATGTTCAGGCGCTGGAAGACCGGCTCGGGGTGAGGCTGCTTCAGCGCACCACGCGCAAGGTCAACCTCACCGAGATCGGCAAGGCCTATTACGACCGCTGCGTCCAGATCCTCGCCGATATCGAACAGGCCGACGATATCGCGAGCGAATTGCAGTCGGTGCCCCGCGGCACGCTACGGATCCACGTCGCCACGCACATGGTGCCGTTTGTCACGCCCATCGTGGCGAAACTCCTGTCGACCTATCCAGAGCTCAAGATCGATCTGCGCATGGGCGAAGCCGACGTCGACCTCATCGAGGAAGGGTATGACGTTGCGGTGCGCATGACCCCACCGCCGGATTCGAGCCTGATCGTCCGCAGTCTCGCCACCTGGCGCCACGTGCTGTGCTGCTCGCACGACTATCTCGAGAGGCATGGTCGCGTGCGGAAGCTCGATGAGCTCACCGCGCACAATTGCGGCCGTCACGTGAATTATCCCTTCGGCGATGATTGGCGCTTCTTCGATCGCAAGGGCGCGCCGGCATCGGTACGGATCTCCGG
>NZ_JBFULT010000886.1:0-1918 GCF_054049755.1 Bradyrhizobium sp. P5_C11_2 | reverse complement strand
GCCCAAACGGTGCTTGATGCTGCGTCTCCAAGGCTTTCTCCCCCGCGCGTAGACCCAACTCGTGTGTACCCCTGCAGGTTACGATGACGGCTTTTCCACAGAGGGCATCACGTACAACAGCCACTTCTTCATCCGGATCGTGACCTTCGAAATGACGTGCGTGGCCTTGCCCTTCTGCGTGTAGATCGCTGCCGATCCACCTGATCCGAGCGACAGCTTGCGGGCCACGGCATCGTCGCTGAAATTGATCCGCACTGCATAAAGCCCGTCAGATCCGATACGCGCCGCGTTCGGGATTGTGCCGCTGGTTGTGAATTGCCCACCACCCGTTGCCGGGATGACATAGTCCACTTTCCCCAGGAACAGGCGGCCCGGGTAAGGGTTGAGCACCATTTCCACATCGTCGCCCGGCTCGACATTCGAGAGCCAGTTCTGCGGAAACACCGCGGCGACGGCGGTATCGGACACGTTGACGAATGTTCCGGCCGCAGCAAGCGGCATCGGCACAAGCATGGTGCCGATCTGCACCTGCCAATTCGTGACGTATCCATCACCCGGCGCCGTCATCTTGCATTGCGCGAGGTTAAAGCGTGCGTCGTCCAATTGAGCTTCGATCGCGGGAACATTGCTCTGGGCCGTCCGCAAGGCCGCGGCGGCCTGTTGAGCCGAAGCTTGCGCTTGCGCTAGACCCGCTTCAGCCTGTTGAACAGCGGCGTCCGCTTCCTGGCGTTCTTGCGCAGCCTTGGCCACGTTAAGCTGGCTAATGGCAGCTTTGTCCGCACGCTGAATGTTGAGGGCAATTTGTTCCTGGGTCTTGGCTAGTTCGTCCGCGGCCTTCGCCTTCGCGAGGATGGCCTGCGCATTCGGTATGGCCGTCTTTGCGGTCGCCAGCGCGGCTTCGGCTTGTCCTACGTTGGCCTTCGACGCAGCCAACTGCGCCTCGACCTGGTTCACCGTGTACTGATACGGCGCCGGGTCAATTTCCAGCAGCAAGTCACCCTTCTTCACCCGTTGATTTGCCTCGGCGTGGATCGTCTTGACCTGCCCTTTGACGTAAGGGACAAGCTGCACCACGTACTGGCTGGTCACCATCTTGTCCGTAATCGGCGCCGACTGCGTCCAGACCACCACGACGCCACCGATCATGAATACGCCCGCGACGATCATGGTCGCGATTATGTAAGCCGTGGGCTTGATGCGCAGGACCTTGAACAGCACGAGAACCATTGCAACGTAGACAATGATCAGGATTGCGATCACGGTCGCATCTCCTTGTCTCCTGCGAGCTGACGCAATGCCGTTACACTGTCACYCCTCTCGGGTTCGACGCCATGCGGCTGAAGTTCGTTCTTTGCTGATTTCATTCCAGACGGCGTTGTAAACGCCCATATGAATGCCACCGGCCACAGCAACCCACCGGTCGCGATCCCGATCCAGCTCATGGCATTGATCGCGCTGGCCTGCGGATGATTCCATTTGCGCGCGAGTTGACCCGGAAGTTTGCCCAGATTGACGACGATGATTACGCCAACAAAGATCAGAACAGCGAACACTGCGAACGCAAACGCATCCAACGCGCCGAATGAAGAATCCATTGGCAGGACTCCATGTGAAGCGCGGTATATTCCGCGCAGGCGCTCGCTGCTCAGTCTATTCCATTCAAGATAAGGGCTTCTGCTTCGCAGACTAAGGCAGAGTTACCTTCGGGTCTATGCGATTCCAGGCAACCATTGTCCGTTTTGGGATTTGGCGGTGCAAAAACTCAAAGCGGCGCAAGGGCGGTGGTGCATCGAACGACGAGGTCCGCAACGGGTCAAAAGCGCCGTTTTGCGARGKCGGCCAGTCACTTCCGGTCCGCCCCGATAAGCGGACCATTTCGGAGGCCGCTCGGACTTCTCATCAGGGCCGGGATCGGAAG
>NZ_JBFULT010000885.1:0-1918 GCF_054049755.1 Bradyrhizobium sp. P5_C11_2 | reverse complement strand
CTTCTGGCCCATCGGAGAAGTGGCCGCAGCCCTCCACTAGGTCCGCTCACCGAGGCATGGCGGACAAGATCTGCTCAGGTTGAGTTCTTCGCATTTTGACCCGCTGCGGACATCCGACTGATGAGGCCGTTCGATCGGACAAAGGGCAAACGTCCGATGGCATCAGTGCAACCCGGAAATGAAATAGCTCCAAGCGGCGGCCAGTATTATACTGTTGCTACTGGAAGTGCTGTTTCAAGCGTTCGTGGAAAGATTGTTACGACCAGTCAGGGAGGAACATCTGATGACGACTATGTTTGTTAGGCACACGGTTTCCGACTACAAGACCTGGCGGAAGGTTTACGACGATTTTGCTCCGRTTCAGAAGGCGAAGGGCGTAACAGCCGAGGCTGTCTACCGAGCAGTCGAAAATCCCAATGACATCACAGTAACTCACGAGTTTGCTACGATTGAAGCTGCGCAAGCCTTCGCGGAGAGTGCTGAATTGAAGAATGCCATGCAGAATGCGGGAGTGGCGGGAGCCCCAACGATTTGGTTTACGAACAAGGCRTGAAGTATCGATCCCGGCCAAGCGCCGGGATTTTTTTTGCTGTGGTGTGCCATGTCGCCTGTTGGCCCTCAACATTGATCTTATCAACCTCTTCGGCCGCTTGGGCCCAGGGCCAACCCACGTCGTGCTCCGACGGCGCGCAGATGGGACCTTCGCGCGCGAGGACTTCAACTATGATCCAGCCAGCGACGTCTACATCTGTCCTGGTGGCAAGACGCTGACCACAACAGAGACACGTGTGAACACGCTGCTTTATCGAGCAAGCAAGGCTGACTGTGACGCCTGCGCCTTGAGGCAACGTTGCTGCCCGAACACGCCTGCTCGAAAGGTGCCTCGCTCGGTTCATGAGAAGGCCCGCGATATAGCTCGGGCGATTGCCAAGTCCTGGGAAGGTCGAGCGTCACGACGACAGCGCAAGAAGGTCGGGCCGCAGCTATTTGACCTCCCGCTGCGGCCTTCGTATTTGCGGCAAGCCCGGCAGCGTGAACCGGCGGGCCGGCGCCCTCGTCGTTCCTCAGTCTGGCTGCGCGAGCAACTTCGCGAAGCTATGGCGAGTTGCTGGTCGAGCAGACAGCGTCTGCCCAGCTGGATCAATCGACGAGGCCTGCACTCAGGCCACTGCTCCAAGCCACGGCAGCCTTTGCGCCTCTACGTCGACCAACTCATTCAGGTCCGCTTCTAAGTCCAACACGATATCGAGAAGCAGAGCCGCCGCCACTGGGTCTGTCGTTTCATGCGCCATCAATCGAAAGCGCTCGACCTCGTGCCAGCGCTCCTTCCACTCGCTGTCAGTCATGGCTCCCCCATGCGCTGATCCCCCAGCGGGCATGGGTATTGGTTCCTCAAAACTGTGAAATTATTGCGGCGCGATGGGGCATAGTCCCTGCCCCAACCCCGCCGGCGGCGGGCAAGGTGAGCGTGGGACAGACGCCCGGCCCTGTCGGGGCGAAGAGCAATCGAAGCTGGAGATATTTGTCAGCTCGTTCGCAAACAAGATGAGCCGCGACACGGCCCGTGGCCCCGATGGCCGCCTGGTTGAAGCGGTCGAATGGTACCAGCTAATAGGTCCGCCAGCGTGAACCGGGTCGTCCAAGCGTTGAACCGAATTGACACGCCGGCCGACCAATTAATTGGTGTCCAGCGGACCACCTTTAGAATGAGGTGCCCGATGTCAAAGGCAACAGAACTTGCCAACCGAGCCAGGGCGTTTGAAAAGCGCGCCGAGACGGCGATTGATCGTTCCTCACGACAAAACTATCGTGAGATGGCCGCTCACTACAGCGCTCTTTCCATCGAGCATCGCGAAGTCGAACAGTTGCAGAAGCTCTCCCCGGCTGAATGTGAACGGCTGGCGAGGAGGAGCACCAC
>NZ_JBFULT010000884.1:0-1920 GCF_054049755.1 Bradyrhizobium sp. P5_C11_2 | reverse complement strand
GGATAGGTGCGGGTCTCGCCATTGTAGCGATAGGTGGCGCCGGGATTGAGCAGCATGTCGGCGATGCGCGCCACCGGAATGAAATCGCGGACACCGTTGCGGCCCTGCCCCAGCGTCGGCCCCGGCACGTCGTTGACGCGGCGGCCGTAATAGCCGATCGCCCCCAACGAATAGGCGTAGCCGCCGCCGGGCAGACCGATCTGGCCGAGCGCTGCCGCCAGCACCATGCCCATCCACACCGGTTGCTCGCCATGTTCGGCGCGCTGGAGCGAATGGGAGACGGTGATGAGCGCCCGCTTCCCGGCAAGGCGGCGGGCGAGCTTACGGATCGTCTCCGCAGCAACGCCGCAGATCGCGGCGGCCCATTCGGCGTGCTTTGCCTGCCCGTCGCTCTCGCCGGTGAGATAGCGCAGGAAGACCGGCCAGCCCTCGCTGTAGCGATCGAGAAAGGCCTGATCATGCATGTTGTCTGCGACCAGCGTGTGGACGATGCCGAGCATCAGCGCGGTGTCGGTGCCGGGCAAGCAGGGCATCCATTCGGCACCGGCCTCGACCGGCAGATCGTCCCGCAACGGGCTGACCAAAACGAACTCGCAGCCCCGCCGGCGCGCCGCGTCCATGGCGCCGCGCTCGACATGCTTGCTGATCGAGCCGCCGGCCACCATGGAGTTTTTCAGCGCCATGCCGCCGAACGCCAGCACGATCTCGGTCTCGGCCGCGATCTGCTCCCAGGTGATGTTGCGCTTGGTGATGTCCTCGTAACCCGCCAAGATCTGCGGCAGCAGCACCGAGGACGCGCCCGAGGAATAGGTGTTCACCGAGCGCACATAGCCGCCCATCGCGATGTTGAGGAAGCGATGCACCTGGCTCTGGGCGTGATGGAAACGGCCCGCGCTCGACCAGCCGTAGGAACCGCCGAACACGGCCCCGGGGCCGCGTGTGTCGCGGATGCGCGACAGCTCGTCGCCTAAGAGATCCAGCGCCTTCTCCCAACTGACGGAAACGAATTCATCGCGGCCGCGGCGGTCATCGGGACCGGGACCGCGTTCGAGCCACCCGCGGCGGATCGCCGGCTGGGCGATGCGCGCCTGGTGGCGCAGCGCGCCGGGGAAATTGTCGATGATACCGTTCGGATCGGGATCGCCCGCATAGGCCCTGACCTCGAGCCCGGCCGCGCCTTGACGCGCCGAGAACACGCCCCAGTGCGAGGTGTGCGGCTTGAAGCCGTCCGACAGGTCGAGGCCGGGATCGGGGAAGCCAATCGTCTCGCTCATCATCACGTCCTTATTCCAGCCCGGGGGGAAGGCAGGAATGCCGTTCCCGTCGCAATGCGCCGGACCAGTATACCGACCCGACCTTCCCGTGTCGTCGGGATCAGGACTGACAGAAACGCAGGGCGGCCGGGGCCAAACGGGCAACTTCAGTCGGAGGACGTCCCAACAGAGTGATAGGCGCGACCGAAATAGATCAGGTTGTCCGGGCGGCTGGATCTTTTCAGCGCCACGACCGGGCAGAACAGGACATCATGCGTGCCCACGGTGGCGACATCGGCAATGCGGCAATCGAACGCAGCCGCGCAGTCCGCGAGAACGGGCGCGCCGGTTTCGAGCGTCGACCACGTTGCCGCGGCGAACCGTTCCTGAACCGGCACCTTGCCGCCGAACAGCCGCGACAGCGGCTCGTGCCGCGCCGCCAACACATTCACGCACACGACGCCGTTCTGTATCACGCTCGCATAGGCCGATGACGTGCGGTTCAAACACACCAAAAGGGTCGGCGGATCGTCGGTGACACTGCACGCGGCCGACGCGGTGAAGCCGGCGCGGCCGGCGCGACCATCGGTCGTGACGATGTTGACCGCCGCGCCGAGGCACGCCATCGCATCGCGGTAGTCCTGGCCGCCAATCTTCGTCATTGCAG
>NZ_JBFULT010000883.1:0-1931 GCF_054049755.1 Bradyrhizobium sp. P5_C11_2 | reverse complement strand
TCCGGTCCTGCTCAAGCGGCTGGAAGGCGGCGCGATCCTGCACGCCAACTCGATCACCGGCATGACCGGCGCGCTGGTGGAAGGGCTGGGCTGCACCATCGCGACAAAGCTGTTCGCGCGGGAGGAGCTGGCGGCGGGCCGCCTGATCGCACGCAAGGTGATCGAGCCGAAGCTGACCCGCACGCTCTATCTCTGCCGCCTGCGCAACCGCCCGATGACCTATGCCATGGAGGAGATGCGCCGCCTGATGCTGGCGCTGATCGCCGAGCAGGTGCGCGAAGGCAACTGGCAAGCGGAGCTGCTGAGCTGAGGCACGGCCAATTCCTCCGGCGTCATGGCCGGGCTTGTCCCGGCCATCCACGCTTTGCCACACCGCACCAAGAACGTGGATGCCCGGGACAAGCCCGGGCATGACGACCTCTCGAACTGGCGATCTGCGGTTGCTCTAACGCAAGCCCAGGGAGAGGCGAACGAACCACGAGTTCGAACTTATCGAACGCTTCCATCGATATGTTCGTCTGGATTTCTGGCTCGCAGCGGCCAACATGGCCGCGATCCGGCAGAGCTTCAGCAAGAAAGCCGCCGGGAACCAGAGCCGCACGCAGCCGCGCGCTCTTCCGGGGAGGATTTCATGAGCGTTGTCGGCATCGACACTGGCTTTGAGCTCGGCACCACGTCCGCGGGGCCCGACGAGATCTCGCGGCGGCTGGAGGCAATGCCGGCAACGCGTTACGTCTGGAAGCTCGTCATCCTGCTTTCGCTCGGCGGCTGTTTCGAGATCTATGACCTGTTCCTGACCGGCTATATCGCGCCGGGCCTGAGCCGCAGCGGGCTCCTGACCACGACGACGCAGGGCTTTTTTGGTTTCTCAGGCATCGGGGCCTTCGTCGCCGCGACGTTTGCCGGGCTGTTCGTCGGCACCTTCTTCCTCGGGTTTCTGGCCGACCGCTTCGGGCGGCGCGCCATCTTCACCTATGCGCTGCTCGGCTACACCGCGGCGTCCGTGATCATGGCCTGCCAGACCTCCTCCGAAGGCCTGCTGTTCTGGCGCTTCCTCGCCGGCATCGGCATCGGCGTCGAGGTCATCACCATCGACGCCTATATCACCGAGCTGGTGCCGAGCCGGATACGCGGCCGCGCCTTTGCGGTGAACCAGTCGATCATGTTCGTCGCCGTGCCCGTCGTCGCCTTTCTCGCCTGGTGGCTGGTGCCGCTCGCGCCCTACGGCATCGACGGCTGGCGCTGGGTGGTGCTGATTGGTGCTGGCGCCAGCATGATCATCTGGGTGCTGCGGCTGTTCCTGCCTGAGAGCCCGCTCTGGCTGGCGCGGCATGGCCGCACCGAGGAGGCGTTTCGCATCCTGGCAACGCTGGAAGGTGCAGGCCAACGTCCGCCGGCAGGACTCGCGCCTGCGCTCGCGCGACCGGCGATGCCCCCTGCAGCACGCGTCGGCTTCGCCGATCTGTTCCGGCCGCCCTACCTGTCGCTCGTCATCCTCTTCATGGTGTTCAACCTCTGCCAGGCATTCGGCTTCTACGGCTTCGCCAATTGGGTGCCGACGCTGCTGGTCGAGAAGGGCATCAATGTCACCAAGAGCCTACAATATGCCTTCATCGTCGCCTTCGCCTATCCGATCGCGCCGCTGCTGGCCTCGAGCTTTGCCGACAAATTCGAGCGCCGCTGGATCATCACCGGTGCGTGCGTGGCCATCATCGCCTTCGGCATGGCGTTCGCGCAATTGACCGAGCCTGCGCTGCTGATCGTCTGCGGCGTGCTGCTGACGGCCTGCAACACCACGATGTCCTACGCCTATCACGCCTATCAGACCGAAGTGTTTCCGACGCAGATCCGGGCACGGGCCTCCGGCCTCGTCTATTCGATGAGCCGGCTCAGCGCGACATTCTCGGGCTTCATCGTCGCCTATATGCTGA
>NZ_JBFULT010000882.1:0-1936 GCF_054049755.1 Bradyrhizobium sp. P5_C11_2 | reverse complement strand
GCCGTGGCCCATGCTTGGGACCGCGCCGTTCGATCAGGCGTGCAAGCTTCAGCGCGAGCTGGCCGGGCGGCGGCACCAGGCTCGGATCGACGGAGCCGAATACGCCCTCGCGCGCGAACACGAACGCGGCGCGCATCAGGCGCGACATGTGAGTGATGGCAGAGATCACAAACGCCAGCCCGAATGCAGTGCGACGATGCCGCCGGTCAATGTCTGCCAGTTCACGCGGGCGAAGCCGGCATCGCGGATCATGTCGGCGAAGGCGGCAGGCTTTGGAAACTTGCGGATCGATTCGACCAGATATTGATAGGATTCGGCGTCGCCCGTCACCATCCGCCCGAGCGGCGGGATCACATTGAACGAGAACATGTCATAAAGCCGATCGAGGCCGGGCATCTCGACGGTGGAGAATTCCAGGCACAGGAAGCGGCTGCCGGGCTTCAGCACGCGATAGGCCTCGCGCAGCGCCAGATCGATCCGCGGCACGTTGCGAATGCCGAAAGCGATCGTATATGCGTCAAAGCTGCGGTCGGCGAAGGCAAGCGCTTCGGCATTGCCCTCGACGAAATCGACCTGGGTCTCGAGATGCCGCTTGGCGGCGCGCTCGCGGCCCACAGTCAGCATCCCGGAATTGATGTCGCAGACGGTGGCATGGAAGCCGGGGCCTGCCGCCTTGGCGGCGCGGAACGAGATGTCGCCGGTGCCGCCGGCGACGTCGAGCAGCGCGAACGGCCGCTCGCCCCTCGGCGGATCGAGCGCGGTGATCATGATGTCCTTCCAGACCCGGTGCAGGCCGCCGGACATCAGGTCATTCATCAAATCATAGCGCGAAGCCACGCTGTGAAACACATCGTTCACCAGCGTCTGCTTGTCGCCCAGGGGAACGTCCCTGAACCCAAAATGCGTGGTTTCGCCCGACCGATCCATTACTCTACTCCACGAGGCGACCATAGCGCGCCCGCCGCAATGGCGCTATCACACCACCCTCATAAGGTGAATGCCTGACCATGCCTGAATTGCCCGAAGTCGAGACCGTCCGGCGCGGCCYTCAGCCCGTCATGGAGGGTGCAAGAATCCTCGTCGCGGAGGCCCGGCGGCCGGATCTGCGCTTTCCGTTTCAGCCGGATTTCGTGGCCCGGCTCCAGGGCCAGGTCGTCACCGGGCTCGGCCGCCGTGCAAAATATCTCATGGCCGATCTCGCCTCCGGTGACGTGCTGCTGATGCATCTGGGCATGTCGGGCTCGTTTCGCGTCATCAAGCCGGACGACGAAGCGGCGCCTGGCGAGTTTCACTATCCGAAGGGTAAGGACTCCACGCATGACCACGTGCTGTTTCGGATGTCCTCGGGCGCCGACATCGTCTTCAACGATCCGCGCCGCTTCGGTTACATGAAAGTGATCGCGCGCAACGCGCTCGAAGACGAGCCGCTGTTGCGCGGGCTCGGCCCCGAGCCGCTCGGCAATGCGTTCGACGCCGCGATGCTGGCGCGCTCCTGCGCGGGCAAGGCCACGAGCCTGAAGGCCGCGCTGCTCGACCAGCGCGTGGTGGCGGGGCTCGGCAACATCTATGTCTGCGAGGCGTTGCATCGCTCGCATCTGTCACCGCGGCGGATCGCCGCGACACTCGCGACCAAAAAGGGCGAGACGACCGACCATGCCAAGCGGCTGGTCGGCGCGATCCACACCGTGCTGAACGACGCCATCAAGGCCGGCGGCTCCTCGCTCCGCGACCATCGCCAGACCACGGGCGAGCTCGGCTATTTCCAGCACGCGTTCAAGGTCTATGACCGCGAAGGCGAGACCTGCAAGACGCCTGCTTGTGGCGGCACGATCAAGCGCTTCACCCAGAACGGCCGTTCGACCTTCTGGTGTCCGAAATGTCAGAAGTGACGTAGCGCCGTAGCCCGGATGGAGCGCAGCGCGATCCGGGTCCAGCC
>NZ_JBFULT010000881.1:0-1946 GCF_054049755.1 Bradyrhizobium sp. P5_C11_2 | reverse complement strand
GGCGTCTTTCAACCGCGTCGCAAGGTCGCGCGCGGCATCGGGGTGGATCGACGAGAAATCGACCACGAGCTTCCCTGCGCCGGGAGCCGTTGAAAGACCTTCGGATCCGAAGATCACCTCTTCCACGGCCGCAGCATCCGTCACGCACATGAAGACGATATCCGAGTTCGCCAGGACTTCGCGAGGCGTGGCGGCGCGCTTGGCGCCGGCCTCAACGAGCGGAGTTACTTTGGCGTGCGAGCGATTCCAGATGGTGACGTGATGGCTGGCCTTGAGCAGGCGCCGGGTCATCGGCGTCCCCATCAGTCCAAGGCCGAGATAGCCAAGCCTCTCGACGCCTGGCGGGTTTGCCGTGCTTGCATCAGCCATAAGTTGCCTCCTTCTGTCGCAGCGTAACGGCGCGCGACCGCCGCCTTACCATACATGGCGGGTCCCATGACGAAACCGGGCCGGCTTGCATGGCTTGCTTGATTGTTTGAACCATGAAACATTTGGATCGGTCGGGTTGGGTGGCGCCGGTCGGCGCCGGAGCAACGGAGCGGGCACGATGCGAACGGTTTCGAGGTGGATGCTGGCAATAGGGGCTGTGGCGGCCATGATCGCGGGCGCAAGCCCCTCACGGGCGCAGCAGACGATCCGCGTCGGCTGGACGATCCCCGCCGAAGAATCCAAGTACTGGATGATGCGCAGGCCGGCCGAATTTCCCAATATCGGCAAGGCCTACAACATCGAATGGACCCAATTCCAGGGCACCGCGCCGATGACGCAGGCGCTGGCGGCCGGGGCGCTGGATTGCGCGACGCAGGCGCCGCTGTCGCTCTCCAATGGTGTGGTCGGGGGAAATCTCAAGGCCTACATCGTGGCACAGCACGTCTTCGAGAAGCCTGGCGGCTTCTCGGTCTACTGGGCGGTGATGGACGACTCCCCGATCAAGACGATCGCCGACCTCAAGGGTAAGACGGTCGGGATTTCCGTGATCGGCGGCGGGACGCAGGGGCCGTTCAATTTGCTCCTGAAGCAAAATGGCGTGGACCCGGCCAAGGATATCAAGCTCGTTGAGGTTGGCTTTGCCGTCTCGGAAGACGCTCTGCGCCAAGGCCGCGTCGACGCGGTCAATATGAATCAGCCGTTTGCCGCGCGCGCGGAGGCGAAAGGTGGCACCCGGAAGCTGTTCTCGCTGTCGCAGGCCATGCCGAACATCGTGCACATCCTGGAAGCCTGTCGTGCCGACTTCGTCGACAAGAATCCGGAGCTGGTCAAGGCCTATGTCCGCGACATCACCTCGGGCATGAAGAAGGCGCTGGCGAACCGCGAAGAGACTTTGAAGGTCGTGTCGGAGGTGCTGAAGGCGCCCGTTCCGGTGCTCGAGACTTACCTGCTGAAGGACAATGACTTCGGCCGAGATCCGGGTGCGGCGCCAAATTTCCCTGCGATCCAGAAGATGCTGGATATCTACGCGGAGACGGGAATGCTGCCGAAGCTGGATGTCGCGCAATTCAAGCATCCGACGATCGTCGCGCCGTTGCAATAGGCGATCGGGCCACTTCGGGACAAGGAGATCGCGACGCCCGATCGCCCCGGGCGTCGCAAGAAGATGATGAACGCATGAAGAAATTGCGATCTCGGGTCACGACTGACGGCCTCGACCGGGCTCCACATCGCGCGTTCATGCGTGCGATGGGCCTGGACGACGCAGCGATTGCCAAGCCGATGGTGGGCGTCGTCAGCATGAAGGGCGAGCAGACGCCCTGCAACATGACGCACGACTTCCAGGTGGATGCGGCCAGGGCGGGGATCGAGGAGGCCGGTGGCACGCCGCGGGAGTTCTCAACCGTCTCGGTGTCTGACGGCATCAGCATGAATCACGAGGGAATGAAGTTTTCCCTGTTTTCGCGCGAGCTGATCGCCGACTCGATCGAGGCCGTCGTTCATGGCCTGGCCTACGA
>NZ_JBFULT010000880.1:0-1959 GCF_054049755.1 Bradyrhizobium sp. P5_C11_2 | reverse complement strand
GATATTGCGCATTGAGATCCCGGCCGATCGCGCGCAGATCCAGGGTCTGCGGCATCGGGATCATCGTCGAGCCCCGGGAAATCACCAGCAGCTCCTTCAGGCTTGACAGGGCCTGGACGACGCTGTCGACGATGCCGATCGTGAACTGAGGCTCCAGAGTTGCCGACAGCGCGCGAAAGGGGAGAACGGCGACCGATGGTCGGCTGTCGACAAGTCCGGCCAGACCGAGCGTGGGGGCCGCGACAGAGGCCAGAACGGGCCGTACGACAGCCTCGGGCTGCTGCTGCCGCAAGCCGGCGATCAAGTCCTGCGTGAGTTTATGCGGCTCGATGTCGTAGGTATCTTCGAGTTGCCGCCAGAGCCGCGCATAGACCGCGAGCGCAGCGCCGATACTTCCGGCCCCCAAATGGCTCTTGATGAGAACGCGAATGGCGCGCTCGTTCTCGGAATCCAGTCGGTGGATGGCCTTGGCCGCCGCCTCCGCGGTGGCCGTGACAATTGTGTCCGCCTCATCGGGCAGCAGCCTTGTCAGTGCATCGATCAGCCGTTCGTGAATCAGCGGCCGTGTCTCTGCAAGCCAATCCGAAAATGCCGGATCGACGCCTTCCAGATCGTCGAGAATATCGTCGGTCAGGCGTTCGTGCGCGAGCAGGATGGGATGGACGATACCGCGCTCGGCGTCCGAGACGATCTGCATCACGTCGCACGCGACCTGGTCGATCTCGAGTGCCACGTGCATCTGGTCTGCATGGAAATGCGTGCAGCCGCGCGCCTTCAGTTCGCGCTGAATCTGGCTGAGCGATTGACGCAACGAACCCTTCGCGAGCGGGTCGTCCTTCTCGCTCCAGAGCAGCCCGACCAATTTGGCCCTGGGCAACTGGCGTGCGGAGGAGAGCATCATGTAGCCGAGAAGCGCTTGCGCCTTTCGGCCGAGACTGATGTCGTATCCGTCCACGGACGCTGAAAATGTTCCGATGATGTTCAGTTTCAGGCGACCGGTCTCGCCCTCGCCAACCGCCTTGTCGCCGTTGACTTCCGACATCTCGTCCCATCCCCCGTCGATATCGTCGACGACAGTGTAGGAGGGCAGGTTCCGGGAGGCTAGGCTTGGTTGAATGCAGATGATCGGTTCGCGTTGTCCGCGAGACCAGCAATACGAAAGCTCAGGCGTGCAGCCCGCCGGATCTGGCAATAGGGATGAATGGTACATCTTGGGTTGTCAGATGGTCAAGGGTTGCAGGATGATCGACATGCGACCTGACGGGCGAATTGAAAAGTGCTCCTCACTTCAAACCGACGAGCGTGAAATGGCCGTGAATGCGGGCCCTCGGCCGCCTGCGCCACGCAATTGACCCGGTCCCCACGTCGTCGAGATCGATCGACCGGTACGATTTGATTTGTTTGTGGTCATTTGACCGCCGGTCGGCAGGCCGCGGCGAGCCGCGCGGGGCCGGGCATGGCCGGACGATGCCGCCCGGCCGGTATCGCATGGGCGTCAAGCCCCGGGAGCGTCGCCACGGCGCCTCATGAGCACCGGGTTCACGGCCCATTCACGATCGGCTTCGCCTCGCCCGCCTATGTTTTGTCCGCGACCGAAGGATCGCGCAACTTGGCGAAGGAGGGATGCATCATGACTGTTTTGCTGAGAAACACCTTCAAGGCCTGGATCGACCACGGGCCGGGCGTGCCGCCCAAGCTGGTCATGACCGGCGATGTGCGGGTGCATGGCTGGCAGGCCCGGCTGACCAAGCGCTCGCCGCAGGGCATCAACCCCAAGATCCTGATCCTCGACGTGAGCGCGCAGCAGCCGAGCGGCGAAGCGCCGGAGCAGATCACCACGATCCCGCTTCGCTATGAGGAAAGTCCGCCGCAGGACGAATATGCCCAGGTGATGATCGCGACCTGCAAGGGCGAAATCGTCGTCCACGTCGGCCGCGCGTAGTAGGGGGTGCTTTGGGC
>NZ_JBFULT010000879.1:0-1962 GCF_054049755.1 Bradyrhizobium sp. P5_C11_2 | reverse complement strand
GCTCAGGGCCTTCTCGCAGGCCGGCGAAACCTTGGCCTTGTTCTTCTCCAGGCATTCGAGCGCGGGCGCGCCGCCGGGCGGCACGCCGGCGCAGACCTTGGGATAGTCTGCGCGGCAGGCGCTCTTGACCGCAGCGACCTGCGCGCTGCTCGGCTGTTTGGGCGCCGCCGCCTTCGGCGCGGCGGCGGTGGCGGCCGGCTTCGCGGGTTCGGCGGCCGGCGCCGCTTCAGTCTTCGCCGGCTCAGTCTTCGCCGGTTGGGATTTGGGTGGCGCGGCTTCCGTCTTCGGCGCCGCAGCAGGCTCGACCGCGCGAACCGCGGTTTGGCATCCCGACGAAAGGCTGGACATGTTCTTCTGCAGACATTGATAGGCTTCAACGCCGCCGGGCGTGACGCTCGAGCAGTGCGTCATGAAGTCCGAGCGGCATGCGGAGCGGATAGCGCTCTTCTGCGCGTCGGTCGGCGCTTGCGCGAATGCGCCTGTTGCAGTTGCGAAGAGCGTTGCCGCCAGCAACGCCGTGCGCGTCGATGCATGTTTCAATGTGTTGAACATTTGAGTGAATTCCCGCCCTGTCGGTAACGCCGACGATTTTCAAATGTGATGCAAGCGCAATCGCCGCGAGTGATGCCCCGCGCGCGGTATCTTTGGATGCTTTGGCCTCTACCGCAAGTAGATAATGCCGACGCAATGCGACGTAACTAGAGCATGATCCGGACCCGAAGGGCCGCGTTAGCGCAAAGTGTGCAGCGGTATTCCGAAAAGATCATGCTCAAACAAAACAATACGTCGTCAGAGCTTGACCATGCGCTTGCCGCGGTTCTCGCCGGCGAGCAATCCGATCAGCGCCTTCGGCGTGTTCTCGAGCCCGTCGATGATGTCCTCCTGCACCTTCAGCTTGCCGGATTTGACCCAGGCCTGGAGCTCGGCGAGCGCGCGCTGGCTCTCCTTCATGTAGTCCATCACGATGAAGCCCTGCATGACCAGCCGCTTCACCACGATCAGCCCGGGTACGCCGCGCGGGCCGTGTGCGGACGGCGCGCCGTCATATTGCGAGATCGCGCCGCAGCAGGCGATGCGGCCGTAATTGTTCATCTGCGGCAGGCAGGCTTCCAGAATCTCGCCGCCCACATTGTCGAAATAGACGTCGATGCCGTTGGGCGCCGCGGCGCGCAGCGCCTTGAACACCGCGCCGTCCTTGTAGTCGACCGCGGCATCGAAGCCGAGTTCGGAGGTCAGCCAGCCGCACTTGTCCGCGCCGCCGGCGATGCCGATGACGCGGCATCCCTTGATTTTTGCGATCTGCCCGACGATCGAGCCGACCGAGCCTGCCGCCGCCGAGACCACGACCGTCTCGCCCTCCTTGGGCTTGCCGATCTCGAGCAGGCCGAAATAGGCGGTGAGGCCGGCAATGCCGAACACGCTGAGCAGATGCGTCATCGGCTCGAGCTTCGGCATCTTGTTCAAGTGCTTTGCGGGCACCGCGRCAAACTCCTGCCAACCGGTGTCGCCGAACACGATGTCGCCGGCAGCCAGCCCCGGCGCCTYCGAGCTGACCACTTCGGCGATGGCCCCGCCGGCCATCACGCTGTTGGCCTCGACCGCCGAACGATAAGTCGCGCCGTGCATCCAGGCACGGTTGGCGGCGTCGAGCGAGATGTAGCGCACGCGCAGCAATGCCTCGCCGTCCTTCGGCTCCGGCATCGTGCCTTCCACCATCTTGAAATGTTCGGGGCCGAGCTTGCCGCTGGGCTTTTCCACCAACAGAATCTGACGATTGATGCTGCCGCTCATGGCGTTTCCCCTTCGCTTGTTTGACGATTATTGATGCACTTGCCGCAAAGAAAACGTGCAAGCCGCATTCGTTGTGCGCTGCATGAAAGCTAGATCGCCGCGTCCAGTTTCACAACGGGAACATCTGGACAACGCGATCGCACGCCAAGCGTGTTGCGTCGCTGTCATATC
>NZ_JBFULT010000878.1:0-1965 GCF_054049755.1 Bradyrhizobium sp. P5_C11_2 | reverse complement strand
GGTCCGGCCTGTATTTGGCCAGCATGTCCAGCCAGGTCCCGCGAAGAAATTGCCCGGCTCCCAAAGCGGTCGAGAGACCGTTCGTGGCATTGGCCCTGCCCGCGCTTTCAGCGCTCACGATCTGGTTGGTCAGCGGACCAGAGGCCCTCGTTGCGCCTGGCCGATAGGGAGCCTGTTGCTGCTGCAGCTCGCGCAATCTTCGGATCAAGCCAGCCGCGGCGTTGCCGAAGGTTTTTGGATCATACGCGCCCGGCTCGGTCGCGTTCGGATTGGCTCTTGGTCCGACTTGCGCCGACAGTCTGCCGAGAAGGCCGCCGGTGCCCGCATATGTTTGCGGAGCAAACACGTCATCATCGCGGAAACCCATATCTACCTCCAGGTCCGGATTCAAAAAAGCTGGCTCGCCCTTTGGACGGGCAAGTGCGATTGCAATGTCGGACGATCCATCTATAACTAAGCATCCCACCACTGCAGGATGTGACAGATGAAGCTGCTACCCGTTGCGCTCGCTCTGATGTTGAGCGGCACCACCGCTCTGGCCGTCGACTTCCGCTGGACGCTCGGCTATGGCCAGGGCACGCTGGAAGCGAACATCGAGAACAGCGCCGGATCCACCTTCAGCATCTATTGTCCGGCTGGCAGCGACGACAAAACGCCGGGCATGTTCATCACGGTGACGCGGATCAAGCCTCAAGCCAAAGAAGCGGTGACCGTGCAGATCATCATCGATGGCAAGAACTATCCCTTCCTTCTCGACGGAAGCCAGTTCAAGGCTGCGGGACGACAGAACCAGTGGGATTTCAGGGAGCTCGTCAAAGCCCTGGCCACGACCAAACAGAAATCCTTTGTCGTCGAATTCCCCAAGTACCAGACCCAGGAGACCTTCTCCCTGCTCGACGTCCGCAAGAGCTTGGGGACTGCGAAGAAAACCATCATCAAGGACTGCGACGACGGGACGTGATGCGGCGACAATACCGTGTCCACAAAACGTTTGATAGCAGCTTCTGGTCGCGTAAGCCGAAGAATGGACCCTGTTGAATCGCACTCAAGCACGACCGATTTCGTCGCAGACAGGCTGGCCCGGCAGGCTCTATCGATCAAGGGCTTTCCAGCGTCGCCTCGAGCCTGGGGCCTCGGAAGAGGTCAAGCGCATGAGCGTTCGAGAGCTGCGCGATCCGCGCTGCACCGCGGTCGCGTAGGCGCGTCGAGGCTCAGCGTCAGCGCATCGAGCGACGACGAGATGCTGTCGAGCTTCTCCAGCGTCAGACCGGTTTGCGAGATGGCCAGCAGATACTCGCCCGTGAGCAGGAAGTCGTAGCCGAGCAGCTTGTCATAGGTGCCGAATGGGGCGACGTGCGATGAGCATCGCGCGCCAAATTCTGTGTGTTCATCTGCTTCAACCTCATCGGTCGGCTACAGCGGGGGCGCCTCGATGTCAGAATGTTGAAGGCTCATGGAAGAATCGCGTTCGGCCGAAACGGACAACGCTACGAGCGCCTGAACTAGTAGCCTTTACCAGCTCTTCCATTACTCGAGCGAATGTTTGTAGCGCCGCCTGGCCCTCGATAGCTGCGCCTCTTTCGTCTTGATCTCGACATCCACGAGATTGCACAACTTCCGGTGAAATTCGAGGCCATAGCAAAATGGAAGATACCGCGGAAAAACGACCTCGTAAGGCACCGAACTTGGACCAATTGTCTTCAACCGATCGAGTCGTGCGCGAATAGCCATGGACGCGATTGTGAGCGCTTGAACTCCATCCGCACCGCGCGCCCGCCGGATTCGATCGTCCTTGAGCCCTTGTATCTGAAAAGCGCAGATCCATTCCTTTGGATGCGCCTGATCAAGCTTCGGGAAGCCTAGCCGGGCAATCGCAGCGCGTTGTTTGGCGCCGACACGGAAATCGTACTGCAACAGACAAGGCTCGTCCCAATGCATTCGCCTTCCCCTCAAACGAAGCTACAT
>NZ_JBFULT010000877.1:0-1970 GCF_054049755.1 Bradyrhizobium sp. P5_C11_2 | reverse complement strand
ACCCAGTGCGTTGCTTGGGGTCGAAACCGGACTCGATCCTGGCAACCGCTTTCATGAAATTGGAATCGAGACCGAAAGCGTCGGAAGCGCGCTTGATCTCCTCGACCGGCGTTCCGACCGGGGTGTCCTTGAGTGACCTTAAGACGATTTCCGCCGGTTTCTCGGTAGGCGGCAGTTCGGACCAGACGTAATAGATGAGATACCGAAACTCCTGCGTCACCAGCGCCGGGTTGGAGGCATTGCGCGTTGTCGGCACCGGTTGGGCGACATCATGGTGGCCCAAGCCCACCGATTCCTGCACAGGCGGTAAATCGGCCGACAGCGTCTGCGACGGATCGGGCAACGCGGCCACGACGATCGATTCCGGCTTATCCGAGGCCGCGGTCGCGTCGGTGGCCGTCCCCGCCGCGGGTTCGGCGGCCGTCGCCACTTCGGCGCTGGCGACAGCGGCGTTCGCGACAACGGTGTTAGCGACAACGGCGTTACCAATTGCGATTGCCTGCGGTTCATCCGCGAGCCTGGCGTTGGCGGCGAGAGATGCTGCGCGGTCCTCGATTGGCACTGCGCGGGTGTTCTCGGTGCCGGCCGAACCGAAGCCAGCCAGCCAGCCAACGATCCACCCTGCGAGAACGACCGTTCCGCAAAACGTGGGCGCCACTGCCGCAAATCGCCGCGGGTTCATGATCCCGTCGCCTCCAAAGGCTCCGCCTGAGCCATGCTCCACAGGCAAGCACGCGACGGGTTGATTTTCGGGTCGAGACGTGGCCGCGCAATGGCGCAAACCGCAGCTCATCAACTTTTCCAAGAAGTGTTGCCCGCATGCAACGCGCCGCCGGCAAGCAATTGTTCTCCGACGTAAGCGTGTAGGGAAGTTTCGGACCCATGCGGCCGGTTCGGGGCGAGCCCGCCATGGTGAATGTCGGACCAACAGATGCGCTTGACTGGCCGTAGTCGCGGATGCCGGCCCCTCGAGCGGTCTGTCGTTGACGATTTATGGGATCTTCGAGCGAACCGAACCCATTGCCCGAGATCAAAGCGTCCGTCGCAACGGCCCTCACACCGTACATTGATCGGCCCGGCGATCGGCGCGACGGCTATTGCCGATTGTCTTCTTCCAGCAGATTGGCCTCGTCATTGGAATTGGTCCAATTTTCGACCCACTGCGACCAGATTTGAAGACGAGGCTATGATCGGTAACGCGACGCTTTTTGGTTGGACCTCGCATGCAACTTCACTGCATGAGGCACTGGATGAGAAAGCAGACTCCAATAATAGCTTTCGCCGCTTTCATGCTCTCTACAGGGATCGCACACGCTCAGTTTCTGTTTTGGCCGCAGGACAGGTTCTGGCCAGGCCACTACGCTCCGTTCAAACACAAGCACCATCACCGGCAGACAAACTCTGGATCTGCGAAGAACGCTCGGCCCGAGGACCCTCCGAAGGGCCCGCTCCAGATCATCATCTCGATCGCTGACCAACGGGTCTCGCTTTTTGACAACGGGGCCCTGATCGCACGCTCATCGGTGTCCACGGGAACTCAGGGCCATCCTACACCCCTCGGCGTATTCAGCGTGATCAGCAAACAACGATGGCACCGTTCAAATATTTATAGCGCTGCCCCCATGCCCTACATGCAGCGCATCACCTGGTCAGGGATTGCGTTGCATGCCGGTGTCGTGCCCGGGCACCCGGCGTCACACGGCTGCATCCGTTTGAAAAATGACTTTGCCATTCGACTCTGGCATCTCACGAAGCGCGGCACGCGCGTGATCATTGCGCACGACGATGTCCAGCCGGTCGAGATAAACAATCCGCACCTCTTTGAGCCGAAAGCCGTGTCCGGTTCGCCGGAATTTCAGGCTGCCAGAGTCGCCGGTAAGAGCATTAGCACAGCCGCGGCAACGCATGGATCACCGGTGTCCAAGGCCGAGACTCCGGAAGCCACTAGTCTCCAGGGTCCAAGCTCGGCT
>NZ_JBFULT010000876.1:0-1970 GCF_054049755.1 Bradyrhizobium sp. P5_C11_2 | reverse complement strand
AAATTATTCCAAGATTCTTCCAATCCTGCACCCTTGCGATCGGAACGCTCATCACTTTTGAAAGTCTTCTCAGGCAGAGCGCATACGCCATGAAGGTGGCCAGTACCGATCCCACGGCCGCGCCCGGCAGGCCGAAATACCAAACACCGGCTAAGCTGGTTATTACGGCAAAGGGCAAAACCGAGGCTTCATAACGCATGTTCGCCGACCCTTGTCCGAACACGCTCAGCAGGGTGGTAATTTCAGCCGATATCAACGTCTGAACCAGATAAATGCGCAGTACTGGCGCGCCGCTAACGTACGCGTTTGTAAATAGAAGCTGGATGACTTCATAGGAAAAGGCGAATAATGCCGCAATAGCGGGAAACATAATCGCGCTAATTATCACATTGCCTTGGTTGTTCAGCCGCAACAGCTCTTCGTGGCGACCGACTGAATGAAGATGGCTCATCTTGGGCAAAAGCAAATTCGCCAGTACGCCTCTCAGGACTTCAAAGGGCATAAGGAGCATAGTTGCAATTGAAAATATGCCGAACACCCCTGATGAAAATACCGTGGCCACGATCCATTGCTCGGCTTGTTTCCGCATGTTCCATAGCAAGCCAGCCGCGCCAAATGGAAGAGCATAACGAAGCTGTGTACTGAATTGCTGCTTGTCCAGCGGGAACAGTCGAATGCCGCAATAGCGTGAAATGAAATAAGCCAAAAGTCCGAGTCGGATGCAGGCAGCAAGTGATGTGGCAATCAGCACCTCTTCAAGCCGCCGAAAAATTACTGCCGCGGAAATTATGAGCACGGCCCTGAGCACGGATGTGGCCACGATAGCTTGTGCCTGCCATCGAATCTGCCCTGCGGCGTTGGGTAACGCGTCGAGTAACAAGCCCAAATTCGAGGCAAGCAGGAAAACTACAATCAAAAACCCATGCTGGCGCAGCAGGTCTCTCATGGCCGAGGGCAGGGAATCACCAAAGACAAAAATCAGAGCCGACGCAATCATCGTTACGGCAAGCAAGAACAGCACCGTCTGCCCGACATAAAGCCGGCGTCCCTCTGAATCCAAACGGACAAAGAAGAAAAGCAAACTGCGGGGCAGCTCAAAGGCGAACAACAGAGCCACGGTATTTACAAGTAGCCAGAACAGCCGATATTCGCCGAACGCTCCGGAGTCGATCGTTCGCACCAGAACGACCGGCGTCAACAGCATGATGGCCTGTTCGATATAGCGAGCAGCGGAGAGTGCAATGCCTTGACGTGATATTGATGCCATGGAATCCGCGACCTAGACTCTAGCGGCGATGGCGCCGACGAAAACGAAGTTGGCAGGAACGTCGGCCCGACCCGAGGCTCGTCCACAAAGAAGGTCAAAACTGACCGTGCTCCTTCGGGCAACAAACAAAGCCCTAAAAGCTCACGTGTTCGTTATGCGACCATCGCCGAGGGCGAGATTTGAGCAAGTGTAAGCAAAACGGTTGGGAATAAAAAGCAACTCGATCAAGTTCAACCGGTGGCTGAGTGGCTACCCAACTGTAAGTACTCCGTAATACGCTAATTCTCGATCGCTGCACCCAACTAACGGTCTTGCCCTGACCGGACCTCGTTCGTAGGCGCTGTTCAAGGGCCGCCTACCGGATGATGGGGTGATCTGCGAGTCCGCGGTCCCGAAGATCAGATGCCGCTGGGCTTGGAAGACATCGAGCAGGTGGCGGTGTACGGTGCAGGGGTCAGCGCGTATCTGCACGCGTGGCCACCGGGCGCTGTCACGTCGCGATCAAACCGTGGCGTGTATGTCGTACCAACCGGACAACGTGCCAGTCGCCTTCGCCCGGTGCCACCGCGACAGGCTCTTATCCGCAGAGTACCACTTGCCGTCACTTTCCCAGGGGCCAGGTCCGGAGCTGTGTCCGGAGACGAAAAAGCGCCCGGCGCGCCGGATTTGGCGGCAGTCGGCATAGCCGAGCTCTCGCACAAAG
>NZ_JBFULT010000875.1:0-1972 GCF_054049755.1 Bradyrhizobium sp. P5_C11_2 | reverse complement strand
GTAGTAGTCCGAGCCGATCGCCGCCTGCTGATGCGCGCGATCGTAGAAATGCACGGTCACGCCCGTCTTTTCCGCCAGGAGCGTGCCATGCCGCTTCAGGGTTTCGTAATCGCCCGCGGCGTGGGCGCCGAAAAAGCGGCCGGTGAGCGCAAGACCCGCATCCAGCTTCTCCGTCTCGACCAGCATCTTCAGATAATCGAAGCTCTCGTTGCTCTCGCCGATCAGGCGCGAGAAGAGCGCCGGATCGATCCCCTTGATCGCGCCACCAACCACCAGCTTCTGGCCACTCGACACCATGCCGCCCGAACGCGTCGAGGCTCCCTCCCCGATCCGGTCACCGTCGATGACGACGACGGAGCGCCCGGCGCGCGCCAGATGGGTCGCCGCATTCAGCCCGGCATAGCCCGAGCCAATGACCACGACGTCGGCTCGCTGCGGCAGCGGATCGAGATCGGTCTCCGGTTCTGCGGCCTCCCACCAGTAGGGCGCGTCCTTGAAGTCCTTGGCGTAGATGTCGTCAAAACGAGGCATGATGTATTGGGCCTTCCGGCTCACCTTTCATTTTCATTGCACGTGGGCGCGCAGCGTGCGCCCAATCCCGACGAGTCGTCTGCACCGGTCCGGACGACATTCGCCCGCCCCGGTGATGCGATCAGAGAACCTGACCGAGGAATTCGCGAGTGCGCGGGTCTCGCGGATTGTCAAAGAGTTCTGCAGGCGGCGCACTCTCCACGATCAGACCATGATCGGTGAAACAAACGCGGTGCGAGACGTCCCGGGCGAACTTCATCTCGTGAGTCACGAGAATGCAGGTGAGGCCTTCCTCCACCAGTTCGCGGATCGCGAAGAGCACGTCCTTCACCGTTTCGGGATCGAGCGCAGCCGTCACCTCGTCGAACAGGATCACTTCCGGCTGCATCGCGAGTGCGCGGGCGATTGCCACGCGCTGCTGCTGGCCGCCGGAAAGCTGCCCCGGATAGCTGTCCGCCTTCTCCGACAGCCGCACCTTCTTCAGGAGCTTACGGGCTCGCTCCTCGACTTCGGCGCGATCGTGTCCGAGCACCTGGATCGGCGCCATCATGATGTTTTCCAGTGCCGTGCGGTGCGGAAACAGATTGTACTGCTGGAACACCATCGCCACCTGATGGCGCAGCGCCCGCATCTGCTTTTCCGACCTCATTTCATGCACTCGGTGTGCGCCGACCCGGACAAAGCCGTCGTCCACGGGAATCAGGCCATTGATGCAGCGCAGGACGGTGGACTTTCCCGACCCGGAGGGGCCGATAATGCAGACTGCCTCGCCCTTCTGCACGAACATCGAGATGCCCTTGAGAACTGGGACGTTACCGAAGGACTTGCGGACGTTATCGAGCTCGATCAGCGCGTCGATGCGGTTCACAGGCTTTCTCCCTTCACGGCACGCTCCCACCGACGCGCCACGGCAGCGATCGGATAGCAGTAGGCGATGAACAGGAAGAGGATGGTCAGATAGAAGTAGACGATCACCCGCTCGTTCTCCATGGCCAGCAAAGTATTCAGAATCGTCAGCACGTCCTGGATTCCGGTCACCGTGGCGAGCGCTGTCGCGATCATCAGCAGCGCGTAGAGATTCATCCAGCCTGGGATCATGCGCCGCAGCGCCTGTGGCATGATCACGTGGCGATAGATCTGGCCGGTGCCATAGCCGAGCGAACGTGCCGCTTCCCATTGGCCGCTGTGAATGGACTGAACGGCACCCCGGATCACCTCGGAGAAATTCGCCGCCGTCGGCAACGCAAGGCCGATCACGGCCTTCACGAATGGCGGGAACGGAATGGTCGCGCCGAAGACGTGCATCTCGAACGGCAGGAAATAGAGCGTCGCAAAAAGCAGAACGAGCCACGGTGAATTGCGCAGGAAATTCATCAGCAGAAAGGACGGGACCCGGATCGGTCCGAACCTGGCGAGCGTCGCAAGACCCATGATCGTACCG
>NZ_JBFULT010000874.1:0-1986 GCF_054049755.1 Bradyrhizobium sp. P5_C11_2 | reverse complement strand
CGTTATCATCGAGGCCGAGGGACAAATCATTCGGCGCATCTTCCAGGAATACGTCGAGKGTCGAACCCCTCGCGAAATCGCGCACGATCTCAACAAGGACGGGGTATCACCTCCGCGAGGCCGAGCATGGAATGCCTCAACGATCAACGGCAACCTTGAGAGGGGGGCCGGCATCCTGCAGAACGAGCTCTATGTGGGACGTCTCGTTTGGAACAAGGTCAGGATGGTGAAAGATCCTGACACGGGAAAGCGACTGTCACGCCCCAACCCGCAGAGTGAGTGGCAGGTTGCTGACGTGCCGCATCTTGCAATTATCAACCCCGAACTGTTCGCGGCGGCTCAGAAACGCAAAGAAGTGCGCGGTCATACTCATCCTAGCCATCAACGTCGGCCACGCCGGATGCTCTCTGGTCTGCTCCGTTGCGGTTCGTGCGGCGCCGGCATGTCGACCAATGGCAAAGACAAATCGGGGCGCGTTCGCATTCGCTGCTCAGCAGCGACAGAGAGCGGCACGTGCCCGGACGCAAAGACTTTCTATCTCGAAACGGTTGAGAGCGCTGTTCTCAGCGGACTAAAGGCCGAGTTGCGAGCACCGAAGGTTATTGCGGAGTACGTGCGTACTTATCTCGAAGAGCGAAATCGCCTCGCAATCACCTCGAATGCAAAAAGGCAGCATCTCGAACAGCAACTCGCGCAATTGAATCGGGAAATCGAACGACTGGTAGATGCGATCGCGAAGGGGCACGGCGATCCATCCATTCTCGGTCCGCGATCGACCGCCCTCGGTGCCGAACGCGAGCGCATATCTGAAGAGTTGCGGAGTGAACCGCCGGCCGCAAAAGAGGTCGCGCTGCATCCAACTATTCTCAAGCGATATGAAGAACAGCTAGGTCGGCTCGAGGAGGCGCTAACGAAGGGTATCAGTTCGGGCGACGGAGAGGCCGCCGAGCCATCAGAGACCTGATCGACACGGTCACCGTCTTCCGAGATCCATCACGCCTCGGTGGCGTAAGGGTGGAGATATCAGGCCGATTGAACGCCCTCTTGGGGGAAAAAGCTTTCCCAAACCAAGTCAAAGGGGTGTGGGGAAAGATGGTAGCGGGAGAGGGACTCGAACCCCCGACCCCAGGATTATGATTCCCGTGCTCTAACCAGCTGAGCTACCCCGCCACAGGGTCGCGAGGGCCGAATAAGGCCGATCTCACGAACGCGCGGCATATAAGGAAGGGGGCGGCGGGCTGTCAAGCAAAGTGGTCCGCCTTCCGCCTGCGCCAAGGCTCCGGCGGGATAAGTCGCGGGTGGGTGGAAAAGCGGCTGATTTCGGCGCCGGATTCGCTCGTTTTCGGGCACCGGACTCGTGGAGAGTCCCCCTCACCCGAAATCCGCGCTTTCGCACGGATTTCGGCCTCTCCCCGCATCCGCCTTCGCCAAGGCTTCGGCGGGACAAGGGCGGGGAGAGGCGAAAACAAGGGCTATTTCGGCCTGACCGTCGGGTCGCCGCCRGGGCTGCCGGGGGGCGGGATGACCGGGGTGTTGGCGCCGGTGTCAGGGGCTGGGGCGTGCATGTCGGGGTCGACGCCGGCGGGCGGGCAGAGCACGCCGTCGGATCTGGCGAGCCTGTCGCCGAGCGGTTCCCGGGACTGGCCGGTGGTGGTGCCGTCGGGCACAGCCGCGCGGTTCGGCCGGTCCTGCGGCATGCAGTTGGCCGCGTGCTGCGGCGATGGCGGCGCGGTCGCTTGCGGCGGCGTCGCAGGGGCGGGCGGGGCCTGCGCGATCGCGGCACCGGAGGCGGCGATGACGAGGCTCGCGAAGAGGAGCTTTGATGTCCTGCGCATGGGAGGGAAACGCACGGGTCGGGCCGGATGTTCCAGCCTCAAGCGCGATGTGATCGGGGTTGAGGTCGGCGCGAATCAAGATTCGATCGCCGCCGCGAACTCGGTGCACCTCTCCCGCTTGCGGGGGAGGTCGGCACGCAGTGCCGGGTGG
>NZ_JBFULT010000873.1:0-1990 GCF_054049755.1 Bradyrhizobium sp. P5_C11_2 | reverse complement strand
GACGAGATCGACACCACCGGCGGTCCGGGCTTCGGCTTCGAGCACTTCAAGGAGCTCGACTTCCTGCGCGACAAGGAGGTGGTGTTGACCTTCGACGACGGCCCCTGGCCGAAGAACACGCCCGCGGTGCTGAAGGCGCTCGCCGATGAATGCACCACCGGCATCTTCTTCTCGATCGGCAAGCACGCCACCTACGAGCCGGAGATCCTGAAGCAGGTCTACGCAGCCGGCCACACCGTGGGCAGCCACACCTGGTCGCACGCCAATCTCAACAACAAGAAGCTCACGGAAGCGCAGCGCAAGGAAGAGATCGAGAAGGGCCTGTCCGCGGTGAAGTGGGCGCTCGGCGGCATCTCGCCCTCGCCGTTCTTCCGCTTCCCCGCGCTCCAGCATCCGCCGGAGATGGTCACCTATCTCGGCAACCGCAACGTCGGGATCTTCTCCTGCGATATCGACTCGTTCGACTTCAAGGCCTCCAAGCCCGAGAAGGTGATCGAGACCGTGATGAAGAAGCTCGACAGCAAGGGCAAAGGCATCGTCCTGATGCACGACTTCCAGAAGCACACCGCGGAAGCCCTGCCCGAGCTGCTCAAGCGCCTGAAGGCCGGTGGCTACAAGGTGGTGGCGATGCGTGCCAAGTTCCCTGCCTCGACGCTGCCGGAATACGACCAGGAGCTGCTCAAGGACATCAAGCTGCCGACGGTCAGCAACCGGCCGGTCAACAGCGTGGTGACGACGGTCTCCGAATAGCCGCGCCCTTGTCGTTCCGCATCGAAGGCTACGTCATCATCTCCGCGGACGGCATGCTTGCCGACGCGACGCATGTCATGCCCGACAGCCTGAAGTTCGAAGGCGACAAGAGGTTCTTCGAGCAGGCTCTGGATCGTGCCGCGCTGATCGTGCACGGCCGGCACTCGCATGAGCAGCAGCCGAACTCGCCGAAGCGAAAGCGGCTGATCATGACGCGCAAGATAGCCGCGCTCACAGTCGATCCGGAGATGCCGAACGCGACGCTGTGGAATCCGGACCATGCGAGCTTAGAGCAGGCCTGTGCCTTCGCCGACGTCGCCTCCGGCATGGTCGCGATCATCGGCGGCCCCGTCGTGTTCGACATGTTCATGGATCGCTACGACACGTTCTGGCTGTCGGAGGCCCCGCATCTGCGCCTGCCCGGCGGCGAGGGCTGCTTCGTCGGCGTGCCGGAGCGGACGCCGCATGAGGTGCTCGCCGAGCACGGGATGAAGCCGGGGGCGCCATACCTGCTCGACGCGGCGCATGACGTCACCGTCACGCCGTGGCGCAGGTCTTCGTAGGGTGGGTTAGCCCCGCGGATTGCGCGAAGCGCAAACCGCTTGGCGTAACCCACCAACTTCGTCCCGCGTTCGTTGAAGCATGGTGGGTTACGCCTTCGGCCAACCCACCCTACGGCGCCTCAAACGTCGCCGTAGGCCGCTTCGACCGGACGCGTGGCCCGGCCGTAGCCGATGATCATGAACAGAGCGCCGATGATTGACAGGTTCTTGAGCGCGTCGACCAGCATCTTGCCGTTGTCTGGCGGCGCCAGGTTCCAGAAATCGTAGAACAGCACGGTTGCCACCGCGACGTAGATGATCAGCAGCATCGCGAAGAAGCGCGCGCCGAAATTCAGCGCGATCATCACCCCCGCGATGATCTCGAGCGCGCCGACCGCGATCGCCAGCAGCTGCGGCGTGGTCATGGCGGTCGCGGTCTCGACCTGCTTGGCATAAGGCGCGATCATGTCGGGCACCACGACCTTGGCGGCAATGAAATCGGCCGTCGCCTGGATGGCGAACAGCTTGGTCGCGCCCGTGTAGATGAACAGCACGGCGAACAGGATTCGCCCGAAAGTCACGAACGCTGGCATGATCGGCCTCTTGGCTCAGGCTTTTTGAAATCGGAATTTTGACGAAACTACCGAGCGATTATGAAGAGTCGCGCGCCGGTTTACAAACGGGGAAATGGCGAAAAC
>NZ_JBFULT010000872.1:0-2005 GCF_054049755.1 Bradyrhizobium sp. P5_C11_2 | reverse complement strand
GCTCTATGCCTCGCACTGCACCGACGACTCGCCCTTGTTCGTCGCGACCTGGTACACGCTCGCGACCGCGCTAGTGACGGCGATCGGTGCGCTGTTGGGGTCGAAGGTCCTAAGATACTGACTGCGTCAACCACGCCGCTTCCTGCAGGACGTGACCGTGTTCAACGCCTGCACGAGCCGCGCAGCTTCCGGCGTCAAGCCCTCCTGCGATAGAGGATGAACCGGGTGGATTCTTCCGAGCGCTCGAACTGCTCCAGCAGAAGCCCCTCCACCATCTCCTTCAACCAGTCATATTGGTAGGTCGCGCCGCGGTCCAAAAAGAAATGGTCGGCCCCAGCAAAGCTCCTGCTCACCTGTTCGCGGCTGAACGTRTCCCGGAAAGGCATGAAGTAGCCTTTCGGGGCCCTCCCGAGAGCCGGGAGGACAAGCCAATCCTGGTCCGACAGCAGCAGCATGCGGCCACCGGGTGGCACGAATTTGTTGACCAGGTCGATGTCACTGGCGTCGAGTGCGACCTCGTGTGGCCCTGAAGTCTTTCTCCATTTGAAGCTGGCGATGCTCGGGAACTTCAAATACGACCGCAGCCCTATCATCGCGTCCTGGCGCCGGTCCTGGGCGTTCAGAAGCACGGCAACGGAGACTGCGGCGATCGCCGCCAACGACGTTGCCGGGACAAGCTGCGACGTCGTTCGGCCGAGTGCGGCACGGAATGCCGATCGGCCCCACCATGCGCCAACGGCAAGATAAGCAAAGGCGTTCTGCTGCCACACCGCATCCAGCGATCGGTTCACCCACTTCGTCATGAAGACCAGCGCGACGAGAGACAGAACCAGCAGATAAGCGCGCTCTATGGTGCGCGAGCCGGTCCACGCACCGGCGACGCTGACTGCCGTGCCGATGGCGATCGCGGGCATGACGATCTGGTAGAGCGTCCCGAATCCAGGGTTCCAGACCAGAATCACCGCCACCCAATTCGAGAGGCTGTGCAGGCTGAGCGGGGCGAGGAAGACGTACAGAAAGTCCGCCGAAAGGACGGCCGGGCCGAATGCGGCAACGAACAACGCCAGCAAAAACACGAGCGTCATGCAGGTCAAGGCCGCGACTTCCCAAAACCGACGCCCTTCCAGCACCCGTACCAACAAGGCGGCGCAGGCCACCGCCCAGGTATAAATTCCGGTCTCTGTGTTCCAAAAGATCGAGACAGCGCAGACGACAGACAGCGCCATCAACAGCCGGAAGGACGGTTGCACCATGAGGTGCGCCAGGATGCCGACCGCAATGAACACGAACGCGTAGCGGATCGCGAGAGCGGACGGCCCGCCAAAGGCGTCGCCGTCGGCGTATTGACACAGCGCGAGAAACACGGCCGTCAAGACAAACGGCATTGCCCTGCTCTGGAAAAAGTCCCGCAGCACCCAGTAGCTTGACAGGTGGAAGATCACGAGGCTTGCGGCAATGAGCCTGATGTAAAGCTCATACAGAGCGTTGACGTCCGCCGTCAGGAACCTGCTCAATAGGTAAGGCGGTCCGTATCCGTAGAACGCCAGGAAGTCGCGGCCCGGCACCATGCCATTTGCAAAGTGATAGAGCGCCGGTCCCGTCAGGTACGATACCGGATGATTGCCGGCCATGGCCCGTGTGGCCAGGCCCCGCACGTCCGCAGGCAGGATCAGGGCCAGCAGTGCTGCGATCAGCACCGCATCGACCCATCCAAATTCGGAGAGCTTGATCGGCCTGACGTCGGGATCGCCCTTGATGTGTACGAAGGTCGGGATGCGCTTCACGAACGGGATGACGGCGGCGGCGACAAGGGCGGCCAGCGCAACCTGTTGCAGTCTTGGCTCGAATGTAGCCCGCAGGAACGGATGCAGCTCCGTGACAATGATCGCCGACGAGAGGTAGAACAGAACGAGCGAGCGGCCTTCAAAAAACGTTCGGAGCCTGAGAGCTGCAAAAGCTGCGATAGCGCCGACCCCATAGAACAGGGCATAGAAGATCTTCTCGG
>NZ_JBFULT010000871.1:0-2011 GCF_054049755.1 Bradyrhizobium sp. P5_C11_2 | reverse complement strand
GGTGTCGGGCGGCGGCTATGATGTCGCCTGGAAGTACGGACCGGACGGACATTTTTCGATCTGGAGCACGGACAGCAACGGCAACTTCCTGACCACACTCGCCGCTGCGCCGGAGGTGTCAGCCACCGACGCGTCGCTGAAGGCGCTGGAGACGACATTCCATCAGGATCTCAACGGCGACGGCGCCGTCGGCGCGAACCACGACACGGCCGTGACCGACGGTCTGGCTGAGTTTCTACACAACCTGCACGGTGCCGGCTTCTTGCTGGCCTGACGGTACTGCCTCGTCGCGTCGAATCGACGCAGCACGKACGATCATCGCCGTCACAGCTTGCGTGCAGTGTCGTGAATTGCGGGACATGCATGAAGCGCCTGCAATCCGCCTGCCGCGACGGCCTCCGTGGAATATATTCTGGGACGTCGGGGAGGTTTTCATACACAAAAAATGCACGTTAAATTGAACCTTGCCTGATCCTGCGCGACCACTAGAAGGCCCGCAGCCAATCGCGCAACAGTTGCGCGATTTGAAATGCCAAAGAAGCCTGTTTCCATTTTCCCTGTAGCCTTGCGTATCCAAGAATTTCAACACTAAGGCCATATTTGCGAGCGCCGAAAGCGGCGGGGAATCTTCAACGAAATGTGGAGAGTGATGCCGTAGTGCCGCGCGCCGCGCTGGCTACGGCAGCGAATACTTGTGCATGGCAACAAGCTGGGAATCTCAGCTTCATCTCGGGAGGAAGAAATGCGTCGAATTGCACTTTGGACCCTGGTTGCGGGATTGTTCGTCCCATTGATTGCCTCGCAGCCGGCTCACGCCCAAGCGACGAGAACCTGGGTTTCGGGCGTCGGCGACGATGCCAACCCGTGTAGTCGCACTGCGCCGTGCAAGACCTTCCCCGGCGCGATCTCGAAGACGGCGGCTGGCGGCGAGATCAACTGTCTCGACTCCGCGGGATTCGGCGCCGTGACCATCACCAAGGCGATCTCGATCTACTGCGAAGGTGTCGTTGGCGGGATACTGGCGTCCCTGACCACGGGAGTCATCATCAATGCAGCCGCGACCGATCACATCGTGCTGCGCGGTCTGGACATCGACGGCGCCGGMACCGGGMTCAAGGGSRTCAACGTYYTGCAGGCGGCCTCGGTGGTCATCGAGCATTGCTTCATCAGGAACTTCAACAGCGCGGGCGGCGTCGGCATTTTCGTCAACCCGTCGAACTTCAACTCGATGCTCATGATCCGCGACAGCGTGATCTCGCATAACGGCACCGCGGCCGATGGCGCCGGGATTCAGATCAACACCAACGGCGGGAGTTCGCGGAGCCTGATCAACAACACCGCCATCCACAAGAACTTCATCGGCTTGAACGTGCTGGGATCGTCCAACGTCCAAGTCAACAACAGCAGCATCTCGGAGAACCTGAGCACGGGCTTCGCGCTCAGCGGCACTGCGGGGGCGCGGATCGGCCGCTCGATGATCGTCAACAATCTGGGATCGGCGACCACCGGCAGCGTGCTGTCGTATCTGGACAACCAGATCAACGGCAACAACCCGGACACCACGCCGGGAACAGCTGGCGGGTATCACTAGTCCTGTGCGTCTCGAGAAGCTTCTGACATGACAACAGCTTGAAATTTTTCAGTTCAATTTAGGAGGTTCAAAATGCGTCGCATTGCTCTATGGGCTCTCATGGCGGGATTGCTCTTACCGTTCGTCACGTCGCAATCGGCTCACGCCCAGGCCACCCGAACCTGGGTTTCAGGTGTGGGCGATGACGTCAACCCGTGCAGCCGCACGGCGCCGTGCAAGACCTTTGCCGGCGCGATCTCGAAGACCGCGGCTGGCGGCGAGATCAATTGCCTCGATTCCGCGGGCTTCGGCACCCTGACCATCACCAAGGCGATCTCGGTCTACTGCGAGGGTGTCGTGGGTGGTGTGCTGGCGGCCGGAACCAATGGCATCAACGTCAATGCAGCTGCGACCGACCACATCGTGCTGCGCGGTGCGCGG
>NZ_JBFULT010000870.1:0-2021 GCF_054049755.1 Bradyrhizobium sp. P5_C11_2 | reverse complement strand
TCCTTGGCCTGCCCGACGGCGGCCTCCGCGATGCGGCTGGAGTCGCGGACCTGGCGGCCGATCTCCTCGACCGAGGCCGAGAGCTCTTCGGTCGCAGTCGCGACCGACTGCATGTTGGATGAGGCCTGCTCTGAGACGCCAGCGACCTGGCTCGACAGGCTCTGCGTGGTCTCCGCGGTACGGGTCAGCGTCGAGGCCGCCGATTCGAGTTGCACGGCGGAGGCCGAGACGTTGGAGACGATGGCGCCGACCGCGCTTTCGAAATCGTCGGCAAACCGGATCAGCTCGGAGCGGCGGGCAGTAGCCTGCTCCTTGTTCTGGGCTTCGCTGGCGGCGGCATCGCGCTCGGCTTTCGCCACCGCCTGAACCTTGAACTCCTCGACCGCGCCGGCCATCTCGCCGATCTCGTCCTTGCGGCCAAGGCCCGGCAGCACCACGTCGAAATTGCCCGAGGCGAGCTCGCGCATCGCCTTGCACATCGCAATCATCGGACGCGAGATGCCGTTACCGAGCATCAGGGCCAGCACGGCGCCGATGGCAAGGCCACCCAGCGCCATCATCAGCATCAGCCGCTCGGTCTCCCCGATCGTCGCATTGGCGCTCGCCTCGATGCGCTGCTGGTCGGCGGTCAGGTCCGATCGCAGTTCGCTCGAGAGCTTCACGATCGAGGCGGCCGTCTTGGTCATCTCGCCATTCAGCTTGACGATGACCTTCACGTTCTCGGACAGCTTGGAAAACGAGGTGCGGTACTGCTTCAGCAGGTTGCCGATCTCGGTGACGCGATCGGTGATCTTCTGGTCGTTGGCATAGATCGAGACCAGCAGGGTCTCCAGGAATTTGATGCGAGCGATCACGCCATCGGCGGTCTTCGGCTCCGGCTTGGCGACGAAGGCGCTGACCGAGGTCGAGACCGCGAGATATTGCGAGGTGACGTCCTTGGCCGTGGTCTGAACCGAATTCAGGCCCGCCAGTGCCGCGGTGTCGGCGAGGTCGTCGAACTTGAAACGGATCTTGTTGCCGACACTGTTGAGCTCATCGGCCGCGATCTTGTTGTTCTCGCGCGTCAGGGTGATGATCTCACCGAACACTTTCGTGAAGCGCTGGAAGTCGGCCTCGAGCCTGCCGACCTGCTCGCGGCGCGCCGCGCCGGTCGTGGCGGACAAGGATTTGGCGATCGCAGCTCTTAGATTCTCCTCGGCCACCTTGGCTGCGGTCTCATCGTCCGCCGCGCCGGTCAGGGTGTAGGCCCGCGCCAGCCCCTGATAGGCGATCAACTCGCGATCGACGGTCCGCGCCAGATCGGCTTCCGACACGCTGGTGCGGTAGGAGGCCACGGCGCCCGCGATTCGCTCGAAGCCGAAATAGGCGAAAGCCATGCTGACGGCGAGGATGGCAAGCACCGCCACGAAGCCGAGGATGATTTTTGCGCGAAAACGCAAGGTGAGCAGCTTCGATGTGTTCGGCTTGGATTTGACGGACATTCCCCACCCCATTCCATTCGCGGAAAACCAGGCGCAGCCCGGAAGCAGCCCGCTTCCTGACCCTTCGGCACGGTACGGGGCAAAGGATAAGCAGCGGTAAATTTGCGGCATCGCAACTTGCGGTTCGGTGACGCGGGGTTGTCCGTCGTCCCGGCGAAGGCCAGGACCCATAACCACAGGGAGTAGTTGGGCGACGATTCGGAGTTACCAGTTCGCGCCACGACTCCTCCCTGGGGTAATGGGTCCTGGCTTTCGCCAGGACGACAGGGAGAGTGGTGCGGCGACCGAGCGCTTACGCTGCCCTGATATTCGCCATGAAGCGGTCGAGCTCGGCGCGCAGGCGGGTGCTCTCGGACGACAGCGTCTTGGCCGAGTTCAGCACCTCTTCCGAGGCCGAGCCGGTCTCGGCGGCGCCGCGGTTGACCTGGCCGATGTCGGTGGCGGCGGTCTGAGTGCCCTGCGCGACGGTCTGGACGCTGCGGGCGATCTCCTGGGTGGCGGCACCCTGCTGCTCCACCGCGCTCGCGATGGAGGTCGAGA
>NZ_JBFULT010000869.1:0-2024 GCF_054049755.1 Bradyrhizobium sp. P5_C11_2 | reverse complement strand
GTGCCGAATGTTCGCCGGTGGTGATGCGGACGGTGCCGGCCGGCGTCTCGCGCAGCGCGGTCAGCGCCGACAGTTCGGCGTCGATCTCCTCGAAGCGCGGCCCGATATTGCGCAGCAGGCGCTCGCCGGCCTCGGTCGGCGCGACGCTGCGGGTGGTGCGGGTGAGGAGCCGCAGGCCGAGCCGTTCTTCGAGCGCGCGCACCGTGTGGCTGAGTGCCGACTGCGATACGCCGAGCTGGGCCGCGGCGCGGGTAAAACTGCGCTCGCGCGCGACCGCGAGAAAGGTGAGGAGGTCGTTGATATTGGCTCGGGCCATTCATGAGTCCGGATCATGAGTACATGCCGATTTTATCACCTAATCGCTGACCCACATGCGACCTAAATTCGCAGTCGCACAAAAAAGGAGAGCTGCGATGCAGACACGCACATTGGGCAAGAGCGGTCTCGAGGTCTCGGCCCTCGGCCTCGGCTGCATGGGATTGAGCTACGGCTATGGCCCCGCGACGGAGACCTCGCAGGCGATTTCGCTTGTCAGGACCGCCTTCGCGCGCGGCGTGACCTTCTTCGACACCGCCGAGGCCTACGGTCCGTTCGCCAATGAGGAGCTGTTGGGCGAGGCGCTGGCGCCATTTCGCGACAAGGTCGTGATCGCGACCAAGTTCGGCTTCAAGGGCGGCAAGGTCGAGGCCGGCCTCGACAGCCGGCCCGCCAACATAAAGGCGGTCGCCGACGCCGCGCTGAAGCGGCTGAAGACCGACCGCATCGATCTGTTCTACCAGCACCGCGTCGATCCGGAGGTGCCGGTCGAGGACGTTGCGGGCGCGGTGAAGGATTTGATCCGCGACGGCAAGGTCCTGCATTTCGGCATGTCGGAGGCCGGCGCGCAGTCGATCCGTCGCGCCCACGCGGTGCAGCCGGTGGCCGCGCTGCAAAGCGAGTATTCGCTGTGGTGGCGCGAGCCGGAGCAGGAGATCCTGCCGACGTTGGAAGAACTCGGCATCGGCTTCGTTCCCTTCAGCCCGCTCGGCAAGGGCTTTCTGACCGGCGCGATCACCGAGAGCACGACGTTCGACGCGAGCGATTTCCGGAACATCGTACCGCGCTTCTCATCCAGCGCACGAAAGGCCAACCAGACTCTGGTCGAACTGCTCGGCGATATCGCTGCGGCGAAGAAGGTGACGCCGGCGCAGATCGCTCTGGCCTGGCTGCTCGCCCGGAAGCCCTGGATCGTGCCGATTCCCGGCACCACCAAGCTGCACCGGCTCGAGGAGAATGTTGGCGCCGCCGCGGTGGCATTGTCGGAAGCTGATCTCGCTGCCATCGCCGAGGTGCTGGCCAAGGTCGCGGTGCAAGGCGATCGCTATCCCGCGCATCTGCAGGCGCGAGTCGGCCGCTGAGCCCTCGGTCGACGTCCGGTGAGCATTCGCTTACCGGACGTCCTGATCTTGTGTTCTGATTTGAATACGCTTGCGAGCGCTACCAAACCGCGTTCGCGCCACAAGGCCTGGGGAAACACCGGACCGTTAGCGTAATTCCGATAATCAATTTTATTCTCTTTCCGTCCTGCTGCGTTATATGTCGGGCATCCGTCCAAGGGGGCCGGAGCGCAGACCATCGATGCCTGCGTCACCGGCAATGAGCAGGGGGCCCAGCCCGTCGGTATGTTCGAAGTGGTCCTAACGAGACGCAAGCGGTTTGGCTGGCGATGGCAGGTGTGCGACCAGTCCGGCAAGATATTTGCGGACGGGTTCGAGCGCACGCGCCCGTCCGCCAAATATCAGGGCGAGCGCGCGCTGTTCTTCCTGCTGTCGCAAGCCTATCTGAACAACCGGTCCGCGGCCTCCAGCGAGGACTAGCGGGGCGCCCGCGCCTCGACCACGTTGAGCCAGTAGCCCGGATGGAGCGCAGCGCAATCCGGGGCCGCTGTGTCCGCGGGCGAGTACCCCGGATTACGCTTCGCTCCATCCGGGCTACGAGACCTTGCGTTGCCCGACGGGCAAAACACCCAAACACTCGGTCAACCC
>NZ_JBFULT010000868.1:0-2029 GCF_054049755.1 Bradyrhizobium sp. P5_C11_2 | reverse complement strand
TCGGCATGGTGTTCCAGAAGCCGACGCCGTTCCCGATGACGATCTACGAGAACATCGCTTTCGGCATCCGTCTCTATGAGAAGATCTCGAAGTCCGAGATGGACGACCGCGTCGAGAAGGCGCTGCGCGGCGGCGCGCTGTGGAACGAGGTCAAGGACAAGCTCAATGCGTCCGGCCTGTCGCTCTCCGGCGGCCAGCAGCAGCGCCTCTGCATCGCCCGCACGGTGGCGGTGCGGCCCGAGGTGATCCTGTTCGACGAGCCCTGCTCGGCGCTGGACCCGATCTCGACCGCCAAGGTCGAGGAGCTGATCCAGGAGCTCTCCGAGAACTACACGATCGCCATCGTCACCCACAACATGCAGCAGGCGGCCCGCGTCTCCGACAAGACCGCCTTCATGTATCTCGGCGAGTTGATCGAGTTCGACGACACCAGCAAGATCTTCACGTCGCCGACCGATCGGCGTACGCAGGATTACATCACCGGCCGGTTCGGCTGAGGAGACAGGATATGGCTTCCGAACATACCGCAAAGGCCTTCGACACCGACCTCCAGGAGCTTACGCGCCTGGTCGCGGAGATGGGCGGGATTGCCGAGCGCATGATCGTCGATTCCGTCGATGCGCTGATCCGCCGCGACGTTGCGCTCGGCCAGCGCGTGGTCGCGACCGACGTCGAGATCGACGCGCTCCAGAAGAAGATCGAGGAGCGCGCCGTGCTCACCATCGCCCGCCGCCAGCCGATGGCGGTCGATCTGCGCGAGATCGTCGGCGCCATGCGCGTCGCGACCGATCTCGAGCGCATCGGCGATCTCGCCAAGAACATGGGCAAGCGCGTCGCGGCGCTGGAGACGGATTTCCATCCGCTCAAGCTGTTCCGCGGCCTCGAGCACATGACCGACCTCGTGCAGCAGCAGGTCAAGTCGGTGCTGGACGCCTATGCCGCGCATGATCTGCCGGCGGCGATGGCGGTGTGGAAGGGCGACGAGGAAGTCGACGCCATCTGCACCTCGCTGTTCCGCGAGCTCCTCACCTACATGATGGAGGATCCGCGCAACATCTCGTTCTGCATTCACCTGATGTTCTGTGCCAAGAACATCGAGCGGATCGGCGACCACGCCACCAACATCGCCGAGACCGTATTCTACATGATCGAAGGTCAGGCGATGACCGACAAGCGACCGAAGGGCGACATGACGACCTTCGCCACGACGGTCCCGAACACTTAAGGCTTGAGGAGCGACGACCACATGGGCGCACGCATTATGGTGGTTGAGGACGAGGAAGCCCTGACCGAGCTTCTCCGCTACAACCTCGAAGGCGACGGCTATGACGTCGAGACGGTGATGCGCGGCGACGACGCCGACACCCGCCTCAAGGAGCATATCCCCGACCTGATCGTACTCGACTGGATGCTGCCAGGGCTGTCCGGCATCGAGCTGTGCCGGCGGCTGCGCACCCGGCCCGAGACCAAGCAGCTTCCGATCATCATGCTCACCGCCCGCGGCGAGGAGAGCGAGCGGGTGCGCGGGCTTGCGACCGGCGCCGACGACTACATCGTCAAGCCGTTCTCGGTGCCGGAGCTGCTCGCGCGCGTGAAGGGCCTGCTCAGGCGCGCCAGCCCGGAGCGGTTGGCCACCGTGCTCGCCTTTGGCGACATCGAGCTCGATCGCGACAAGCGCCGCGTGGCGCGCTCGGGCCGTCCGATCGATCTCGGCCCGACCGAATATCGCCTGCTGGAGTTCTTCCTGGAGCATCCCGGTCGCGTGTTCTCGCGCGAGCAGCTGCTCGACAGCGTCTGGGGCCGCGACATCTATATCGACGAACGCACCGTCGACGTGCACATCGGTCGCCTGCGCAAGCTGCTCAATCTCGGCCGCGAACAGGACCCGATCCGCACCGTGCGCGGCGCCGGCTACGCGCTGGACGATCGCTTCGCGAAGGCGGAGCAGACGTAGGCTAGAGCGAGTTGGTTTGGCGAGCTGTCGCCACGATATCGGTGTCGTCCCGGCGAAGGCCGGGACCCATAACCC
>NZ_JBFULT010000867.1:0-2046 GCF_054049755.1 Bradyrhizobium sp. P5_C11_2 | reverse complement strand
GCGTTGCGTTCAGTCCTCATACCGCTTACAAAGCCGGGCTTCGCCAGTCGCGAGCAGGTACGGATGCACATGGTCAGGCGATCAGAACGCAGAACCCGAATTGATTGCCGCGAATTGATGCAGCGATTGGATCGATGCGCACCTTAAGCACATCTCCTCCGGTGCAAGGCCCACGACCTAGGTCTGACAAGATGCCGCTAGATCGGCTCACCGCCATGCGCTAGTGTTTTACCCGACCGGTTAAACACCGGCGGCTTGAGGGAGAAAAACGTGAAATCCAAGGTTATTGGCGCAGTATCACTGGCGGTCGCTGCGGTCGGGCTGTTTGCGGCCACTGCACCCGCCTTTGCGCAGCAGAAGACGATTACGGTCTGGTGGGGCAAGGGCTTTTATCGGTCCGAAGACGACGCGCTGATCGAGACGATCAAGAAGTTCGAAGCCAAGACCGGCATCAAGGTCGAATTGTCGCAGTACGCGATCCAGGACATGATTCCGAAGACGGTCGCTGCGCTCGATGCCGGCACCGTGCCCGATGTCGCCTATTCCGACTCGTATGACGTTCAGGCGCAGGGCAAGTGGGCCTATGAGGGCAAGCTCGAGGATCTGTCCGACGTCATGGAGCCGATCAAGGATCGCTTCGTGCAGAACACGCTGGATGCGTCGATCCTCTATAACGACGTCACCAAGAAGAAGGCCTATTACGGCTTCCCGCTGAAGCAGCAGAGCATGCATGTCGAGATCTGGAACGACATGCTGGAGAAGGCCGGCTTCAAGCTCGCCGACATCCCGACCGACTGGGAAGGCTACTGGACGTTCTGGTGCGACAAGGTGCAGCCGGCGATCCGCAAGGCCAGCGGCCAGCGTATCTACGGCGTCGGCCAGCCGATGGGCGTGGAATCCACCGACGCCTTCCAGTCGTTCTACACCTTCATGGACGCCTATCACGTCAAGCTGGTCGACGACGACGGCAAGCTCCTGGTCGACGATCCCAAGGTTCGCGAGAAYCTGATCAAGGCGATGAAGGACTACACCGACACCTACATCAAGGGTTGCACGCCGCCCTCGTCCACGACCTGGAAGGATCCGGACAACAACGTCGCCTTCCACAACAAGACGATCGTGATGACCCACAATTTCACGATCTCGATCGCGGCGAAGTGGTTCGAGGATTCGCAGAACCAGGCGCTGACGCCCGAACAGCGCGAGGCCGGCAAGAAGGCCTATGAGCAGGACATCGTCACCGCCTCTTTCCCGAAGGCGCCCGACGGGTCGACCATCCGCTACCGCTCCGACGTCAAGACCGGGCTGGTCTTCACCGCGGCCAAGAACAAGGCCGAGGCCAAGCAGTTCATCAGCTTCCTGCTCCAGGAGGAGAACGTCCGCCCCTATATCGAGGGCGCGCTCGGCCGCTGGTTCCCGGTGACCAAGGAAAGCCAGGCCAGCCCGTTCTGGCAGGCCGACAAGCACCGCAAGGCGGTCTACGCCCAGTTCACCGGCGGCACCGCCGCGTTCGACTTCACCAAGAACTGGAAGTTCACGATCCTCAACAACGAGAACGTGTGGGCCAAGGCGATGAACCGGGTCGTCAGCGAGAAGGTTCCGGTCGACAAGGCCGTCGACGAGCTGATCGTCCGCATCAAGCAGGTCGCGGGTTGAACTGTATCCCACCCTCTCCCCGTTCTTCACGGGGAGAGGGTGGGGTGAGGGGCTCTATCCACGAGTAATGCTCGCGGTGAGTCCTGTACCCCCTCACCCGGAGTGCTCAGGACGATGCTTCGCATCGCCGAGAGCACTCCGACCTCTCCCCGCAAGCGGGGAGAGGTATAAGATTTGAGAGAAGAGTCCGAAAAGAATGGCGATTACGCTCTCTGGCGATCAGGCACTTCCCGCGCCGCCTCTGTCGTCGCGGCTGACCCCGGCGCAGGCCTGGGGCATCGCGCTGCTCGCACCCTATCTGCTCGTCTTCCTCGCCTTCGTCGTCTATCCCGTCTGCTACGGGTTATGGCTGGCGCGCGCTCCGGCGAACTATGTCGCGCTGTATAATGA
>NZ_JBFULT010000866.1:0-2056 GCF_054049755.1 Bradyrhizobium sp. P5_C11_2 | reverse complement strand
GAGCACGAGGATGCGGTCGGCCAGCGACAGCACCGTTTCCGGCTCGGTCGACAGCACGATGATGGCGAGCCCCCTGGCGCGGAGGTCGCGGACGATGTTGATGACGTCGTWCTTGGCGCCGACATCCATGCCGCGGGTCGGCTCGCACAGCACCAGCAGCTTTGGCGGATAGGTCAGCCATTTTGCGAGCGCGACCTTCTGCTGGTTGCCGCCGGAGAGCATGCCGAGGTCGAGGCCGACCACCGGCGGCCTGATCTGCAACTGTTCGACCTGCCGCTTGGCGATGTCGCGCTCCTGCGCCGGCTTGAGCAGCAGGGCCGAGATGCGGTCCAAAATGCTGATCGAGATGTTCTTGTAGACCGGCTCCTGGTGGAACAGCATGGCGCGCCGGCTCTCCGGGACCAGCGCCACGCCGGCGCGCCGTGCCGCCGCCGTGCTCGCAAAGGTTCTTGCCCTGCCGTCGACGGCCAGCGTGCCGCCGTCCGGCTTCAGCTTGCCGAACAGGACGCGGGACAGTTCCTGCTGGCCGCAGCCCATGAAACCGTAGATGCCGAGCACCTCGCCGGCGCGGGCCTCGAAGGAGATGTCCTTCAGGCTGCGGGCCAGCGAAAGCTGATCAACTTTCAGCACCACCGAGCTCTCGCTCGGCCGCGGCAGCATGAGGTCATCCGTGTAGCTGTGCTCGAGCGCTTCGCCGGCGCGGCCGATCATGGCCTCGATCAGCGCGCCCTTGCTGGTGGCCGATGCCGTGGTCTCGGCGACCTTCCGCCCGTTGCGGAACACCGTCACGGTGTCGGATACAAGCAGGATGTCCTCGATGAAATGTGAGATGAAGACGATGCTGGTGCCTTGCTCGCGCAAGCGTCGGAGTGTGGAAAAGAGCCGCTCGACCTCGGGCGGAGAGAGCGCGGAGGTCGGCTCGTCCAGGATGACGATGCGCGCGCCGGAGAACAGCACGCGCGCGATCTCGATCAACTGCTGGAGCCCGATCGGGAGATCGCCGAGCCGCGACATCGGATCGACGTCGATGCCGAAACGGGCGAGCTGCTCGCCGGCCTCCCGCGCCATGCGCCGCCATTGCACCAGACCAAGCCGGTTGGTCGGCTGGTTGCCCAGGAACACGTTCTCGGCGACCGTCAGGTCGGGCGCGACAGAGAGCTCCTGATGCACCATGGCGATGCCGGCGGCGTGCGCATCGCGCGCCGAGCGGAAATGCGTCTCCTGTCCGTCGATCAGGAAACGGCCGGAGAATTCGGTGTGCACGCCGGCGATGATCTTCATCAGCGTGCTTTTTCCGGCGCCGTTCTCGCCGACGAGACCATGGATCTCGCCGGGAAGAAGCGCGAAGTCGACACCACGAAGCGCTTCGACGCCGCCGAAGCTCTTCGTGATGCCCTGGAGTTCCAGGATGGGCGAACGGACCTCAGGCATGGAGCCTCAGATCAGGAAATGATCCTGCATCCACTGCATTCCGGCGGCGTTGGCCTTGGTCACGACCGGGCCGTCGGTGACGACGTTCTTGGGGATGCCCTGTCCGCTCTTCTCGCCGCCGACCACGGCGGAAACGCCCGCGATGATCGCGCCGCCATGGATGCGGCAGGACGGATTGCGCACGGTCGCGAACATGCGCCCCTCGCTCACCGCCTGGATCGCCGGGGGCATGGCGTCGACGCCGCCGATCAGGATGTTGGTGCGGCCTCGCGCCTTCATGATGTTGGCGGCGGCGAGCGCCATGTCGTCATTGTGGAAGAACGCGGCGTCGATCTGCGGATATTTGGTCAGGTAGGTCTCCCAGAGCCGCGCGGTCTTGGAGACGTCCCAGTCGGCGGGCTGGGTGTCGAGCACCTCGATGCCGGGGAATTGCTTGACGACGTTGTTGAAGCCTTTCGCACGTCCCTGCGCGCCGGTATGGCCGAGCGCACCTTGCGTCATGATGATCTTGCCCTTGCCGCCCATCGCGTTGCACAGCGCCTGCGTCACCGAAGCGCCCATGAACTCGTTGTCGGGAGCGAGGAAAGAGTGGACGTTGATCTGGTCGAGCGGCGCGATCAACGTG
>NZ_JBFULT010000865.1:0-2058 GCF_054049755.1 Bradyrhizobium sp. P5_C11_2 | reverse complement strand
GGCTCGAACGGGTCAGCCGCAAGCAGCGCGACGCCGCCGACAAGATCCGCGACGAGACCGTTCAGCTCCAAGCACTCCAGGGCGCGACACCGCGCGACGAGGCCAGGGTCGAGGCGCTCAGCAACGATCTGGTCTGGAAGACCCGCATTTTCGAGGACCGCCACAAGGTGGTGCGATTCGTCTGCGAGGTTCCGACCGCGATCGACCAGCGCCTGTTTGCGCTCGGCCGCGTGATCCAGCAGGAAATGGAATAGCGTCAGCCTCGCTGACGGCTTGCCGAAGAGTTCCCGGCATCTCCCGGCAATCGTTAACCTTTGCTGCGCTATTTGCCGGAACCAAATCGATCTAGGATGGCTTGTCGATGTGAATCTCGAACGCCGGGAGGCCTCGATGGGAACAACCAAATTCATGCTCGCAGGCGCTGCGGCCATCACCATGCTCGCATCCAGCGCTTTTGCTGACGACATGACCGGAATGGTCACCAGGATCGACCGGCTCAACGGCACGATCTCAATCCAGCAGGCGCAGAAGGGAACGGTCGGCGGCAGCGCCGGCGGCGCCGGCGCGCTCCAGGAATACAGGACCAAGGACGCCGCGATGCTCGATGCCGTCCACGCCGGTGACAGGGTGACGTATTCGGCGACAGACACCAACGGCACGGGGACGCTGACGAAGTTGCAGAAGCAATAAAGCCGCGTCTTCACCTCTCCCCGCCTGCGGGGAGAGGCGTAGGCCGCCTTCGGCGGCCGCTTCTAAGAACGCCGAAGCAAAGCTTCGGCTATGTCGCTCTTGCGATCCGGGTGAGGGGGTACAGGTCTCACTACTTGATCAAGCGCCGAGAGAGGCCCCTCACCCCAACCCTCTCCCCGTAAGAACGGGGCGAGGGAGCGCACCTGCGTCCAGCGATACAGGTTGCTACTGCTCCGGCCGCGGCTCCGGCTGCGCTTCTTCAGTCGGCAATGCCGCGCGCTCCCAGCCGTCGGTGCCGTCGGGATACCAGGCGATGTTGGAGTAACCGTCAGCCAGCGCGCGCTTGGCGGCGTTCCAGGACATCCAGCAATCGGCCAGGCAATAGATCACGAGCAGTGCGGCCTTGTCGCCGCGCGACGCCCGCGCCAGGCCGCGGTGAAAATAATCGTCCATGGCGGGCGGGAGTGCGCCGTAACCGGTATCCGGCAGCCAGATGCTGCCGGGAATATTTTTGCGCGGCGCCTCGCGCCAGACGGTGCCTTCAGGTAGATTTTTGGGCTTCGGCGGGCGTGGCATCACGTCGATGAAGGCAGCGCCCTTTGCCCGCCAGATCGCTTCGGCTTCCACGGTCGTGAGCACGCGTGCGCGCGCCAGCGTTGCCGGCACCGGCGCGCGGTAATTGTCGGTGCGATACCCTTCGGGCTCGAACGGCTCCTGCTGCTGCGCCAATGCCGGCACCGCCAGAACGGCGGCGACCAGCGCCGCGGCAACGCGCCGCCTCATGGCGTCTTCTTGGCCGTCTCCGCGCCGAGCGGCCGGTCGCTCTCGTCCAGCAGCGGCACGCCGAAGTCGAGCAGGATCTTGTTGATCTCGCCCTGGTTCTCCTGGATCAGCTTGTTGAGCTGCCGCTTCCAGTTCTGGTCGGCGGGACGCACGCCCATGCCGATGCGATAGACGAGCTTCGGCCCGGTGGTTTCCTTCACCAGCGGGGTGACATGAAGCGAGCCGGCCTTCTTCGCATAGAACCCGGCCATCGGTCCCCACAGCACGCCGGCGTCGATCTTGCCGGCGGCGAGATCGTCGATCATCGCCTGCGCCGAATTGTCGAAGCGCGTATCGATCATCAAGGGATAGGGCTTTGCGTCGCCCATCAGGCCGGCAATCGCCATATTGGTCGCCGGCGGCGTGCCGGCGACGATGCCGACATGCTTGCCCTTGAGCCTGGTGTCCTCGAGCGTGTCGACATCCTCGAGCCCGCTGCCCGCTTTGGCGACCAGCGCATAAGTCGTCCGGTAGTAGGGATTGGTGCCTTGCACCAGATCGTCACCTTGCGGAAACCCCATGATCACGTCGCAACGATGTGCACCC
>NZ_JBFULT010000864.1:0-2070 GCF_054049755.1 Bradyrhizobium sp. P5_C11_2 | reverse complement strand
GGGCGCGGGTCCTGTACCTTCCGCCCTACAGTCCCGAGTTCAATCCGATCGAGCAGATCTTCGCCAAGCTCAAGCACCTGCTGCGAACCGCAACCGCCCGCACCGTGCCCGACCTCTGGGTTGCTATCCGCGAGGCCTTCACCCGCTTCACCCCAGACGAATGCCGCAACTGCATCACCGCCGCCGGATATGAGGGCGACTAGGCCGTCGCTACATAGGTGGGAACAGCTCTAGGACGTTGGAGCGAGCGCGATCAGCACCCGAACGGGGGCAAGTCAGAGCAGGTGGTCGGGCATCATGCTGGGCGGCTTAGTCGTCGGAGGGTGGGTACATCACGACGGCCGCGGAGCGCGGAGCCGATCTCGCCCGCATCATGGATCAGTCGGGCCATCGGGATCCGCGGACAGTGGTCGGCTACATCCGCCGCGCCAACGCCTTCAAGGGGCACTCGGGGAGTGGCTTTCTGTAGGCAGCGTGACCGCCTGATAGGATCTTGCCGTCCTGAACCTGATATCAGGCGGCGAGAACGAGTTCACCTTCCCGGGTAGCCCCCTCGCAGCCCGCCGACTTGATCCGGTAGCAAGGCTCGCCTGATCGATCGTCTGGCATGAGCCGAACCACCTCAAAAAGACCGTCGACGACGCTACTCTTGTTGCCGGCGTATGTGATCCCGAGCTGCCGGACACTCTGGCCGACCTTGAACTTGTGAGACATCTCTCGTCCTCCAGTAATGACGCTTTGCGGGGCGAGGGCTGGCCTACCGCCGGGCTTTGGCCTTGCGAGCGGCGAAGCGTGCATCGCGCGCAGCCTTCTGCTCGGTAGCGAGTGCGACCTGCCGCTCTGCCTTCTCGGCAGCCAAACGAGCGACTTCGGCCTCTGCGCGCTCCCTCGCCGCAAGCGCTTCAGCCTCACGCTCAGCTTCAGCGACAAGACGAGTTGCTTCTCGCTCGTTGGATCGCACTTCCCGCGCCTCGACGAGGGCTTGCCGCTCGGCCTGCCGCGCAAGGACAGCCGGATCATCAGCTGCCGGGCGTGCCCGGAACCGGTCTAGAGTGACCTGCCGTGCTTTGGCGGTCTCCTCAAGCCGATCGGAGAACTGGTCGGTTTTGAATTGCCCCACGTACATTCTTTACGCCCACCACAGCGCAGCCGGGTGGCGAGAAACAGATGAAGCCGCTCCCAGAGGAACGGCTTCGAAACTCGTCATAGGCAGATGAGCGAGGCTCAGGCGGCCTGAAGGCTGCCAGCGGACTGCTTACCGGTGCGGCGGTCGGACTCCATTTCGTAGGAGACTTTCTGACCTTCGATCAGGTTGTTCATGCCGGCGCGCTCGACGGCGGAGATGTGCACGAACACGTCCTTGCCGCCGTCATCGGGCTGGATGAAGCCGAAGCCCTTGGTGTCGTTGAACCACTTAACGGTGCCAATGCTCATAGGTATTCCGTATCTATATAGGCAAACTAATGGGTCGAGCGCATGCACCGCACGCGCTCGGTCGATGATCGTCGAAAATGGGAGAGATGCAGAGCGCTCGCCCTGTTCAGGCGAAGCGGCCGAATATCTGGCCAAAAGTCGATTTAACATGGGTACGCCATTCGCGGGATAACCACAACCGCACAGCGTAAGTGGGTGAACGTCGACATGCCGAACCGAAGGAATTGACGATGCATATCAGCAGCAGGGTGCCGCACGACGATTTCCGGGAAGGCTTCACAGTCGGCTTCCAGCTCATCCAAGGGATAGGTGTCGAACCGCCGGCCGCACCAGCGGAGCCCGATGCGGTTGCCGACACGACGCGGTTCCTTCTGGGCGTTCGAGCCGGCATTGCGGCGGCTGGTGGCAAGCTCACGTAGGCGTGCCTACACCGGGCTTGTCACGTTGGCGGGCGGACTGGCTTGCGGCGGTCGATCGAGCGTCGTAGCCGGGCCGTATGAGCCCGCTCTCGTACTCCGGCTACCGCTTCCCACGTGACGTGATCCAGCGCGCCGTCTGGATGTACCTTCGCTTCACCCTCAGCTACCGCGATGTCGAGGAGCTCCTGGCCGAGCGCGGGATCATCGTCACGGTACG
>NZ_JBFULT010000863.1:0-2075 GCF_054049755.1 Bradyrhizobium sp. P5_C11_2 | reverse complement strand
TTCTTGATGTAGGTCGCCGCGACCGGGTGGTTCACCGTCGGGTTGGCGCCGATCACCCAGATGACTTCGGCATCCATCGCAGCCGCAAACGGCGCCGACACCGCGCCCGAGCTCAAGCCTTCGAACAGCGCCGCCACCGACGAGGCGTGGCACAGCCGCGTGCAGTGATCGACATTGTTGGAGCCGAAGCCGGTGCGCACCAGCTTCTGGAACAGATAGGCCTCTTCGTTCGAGCCCTTGGCCGAGCCGAAGCCGGCGAGCGCCTTCACACCGTTGGTGTCGCGTATCTTGACGAGACCCTTGGCCGCGATGTCGAGGGCTTCCTCCCACGACGCTTCGCGGAAATGGGTGAAGGGATTGGCCGGATCGACCTGGTCGTTGGCATCCTTCTTCGCATTCGGCAGCCGCACCAGCGGCTTGGTCAGCCGATGCGGATGGTGGATGTAGTCGAAGCCGAAGCGGCCCTTCACGCAGAGACGGTTGTGATTGGCGGGGCCGTCGCGGCCCTCCGCATAGATCACCTTCTCGTCCTTGACCTGATACGTGACCTGGCAGCCGACGCCGCAGAACGGGCAGAGCGAATCGACCTTCCTGTCCGCGTAGGTGACGCGGGTCTGCTTGTCGTCGAGCATCACGGCCGGCATCAACGCGCCGGTCGGGCAGGCCTGCACGCATTCGCCGCAGGCCACACATGTCGACTCGCCCATGGGATCGTCGAAGTCGAACACGATTTTCGAACCGTGATTACGATACGCCATGCCGATGACGTCGTTGACCTGGACCTCGCGGCAGGCGCGCACGCAAAGCCCGCACTGGATGCAGGCATCGAGATTGACGCGCATCGCCGGATGGCTCGCATCGGTCTCCCAGCGCTCGGCGGCGGGGAAACGGCTCTCGGTGACGCCGGTGGTCTCGGCCCAGTGCCAGAATTTGGACTCCGGATCGTGGGAGGTCGCGCGCGCCGGCTGATCGGCGACCAGCAGCTCCATCACCATTTTTTGCGCGGCGACAGCGCGGTGGCTCTCGGTCTTCACCTTCATGCCGACCGCGGGCGTGCGCTTGCAGGAGGCGGCGAGCACGCGCTCGCCGTCGATCTCGACCATGCAGGCGCGGCAATTGCCGTCCGGGCGGTAATCCGGTTCCGGTGAATAGCAGAGGTGCGGGATCTCGCGCCCCTGGCGCTTGGCGACCTGCCAGATGGTCTCGCCGGGATTGGCCTCGACCTGCTTGCCGTCAAGCTCGAACGTAATCCTGGTCATTCGGCCGCTTCCTTGAACTCGTCAGGGAAATATTTGATCACGGTTGAGAGCGGGTTCGACGCCGCCTGTCCGAGCCCGCAGATCGAGGCATCGCGCATCGCCTGGCTCAATTCTTCCAGCAATGCCCGGTTCCAGACCGGCTGCTGCATCAAGAGCGCCGCCTTCTCGGTTCCGACGCGGCACGGCGTGCACTGGCCGCAGCTCTCGTCCTCGAAGAACTTCATCAGGTTCAAGGCCGCTGCCTTCACGCTGTCCTTTTGCGACAGGATCACGATCGCGGCGGAGCCGATGAAGCAGCCGTATTTCTCCAGCGTGCCGAAATCGAGCGGGATGTCGTCCATCGCCGCCGGCAGGATGCCGCCGGACGCGCCGCCCGGCAGATAGGCGTAGAACTGATGGCCATCGGCCATGCCGCCGCAATATTCGTCGATCAGTTCGCGCACGGTGATCCCGGCGGGCGCGAGCTTCATGCCGGGATTCGTGACGCGACCCGACACCGAGAAGCTGCGCAGGCCGTGACGTTCGTGGCGGCCGTGGCCCTTCCACCAGTCGGCGCCCTTCTCGACGATGTCGCGCACCCACCACAGGGTCTCGATGTTGTTGATCAGCGTCGGCAGGCCGAACAGGCCGACCTGGAACGGGTAAGGCGGCTTGTGCCGCGGCAGGCCGCGCTTGCCCTCGATGCTCTCGAGCAGCGAGGATTCCTCGCCGCAGATATAGGCGCCGGCGCCGCGGCGCATATGCAGCGTCGGGCCGCCCGCCGGCAGCTTTGCGATCTCGCGCTCGAGGATGGCGCGCGCCGCCGGATACTCGTCG
>NZ_JBFULT010000862.1:0-2094 GCF_054049755.1 Bradyrhizobium sp. P5_C11_2 | reverse complement strand
GTGCCGATCTCGATCGCCAAGGGCGAGAATCGCGGCCAGCAGATCACCTATCACAACGTCGTGCGCAACCTGCTCAAGGTCGGCGACTGGAACGGACGTGCCGAAAGCTGGACGGTGCCGATCGAGAACCTGACGCGTGACGGCGTCGACGGTGCGGTGGTCTATGTCCAGGACGGCAGCCGCGAGAAGCCGGGCCCGATGCTCGGCGCGGCGTATACGTCGCTGCACTGATTCGATTCTCTCGCTCCAAGCGTCGCACTCGCTCTCACGCCTCATGGTGAGGAGCGCGCCCTTGCGCGCGTCTAGCGGACGATGCTTCGCATCGCCGCGAGAACCATGCAGGCCCTGCCGATGCATCTCGGCCTCGATCCTTCGAGACGCCGCGAACAGCGCGGCTCCTCAGGATGAGGGGAGAGAGTTTGCGGAGGGATGGAGAGAGGCTCGTCGAGCCAGAAACAGACCCAAACAAAAAAGGACCAACTTGCGTTGGTCCTCCTTGCCGTGCGTACAGACCCGATCCTAACGACCCCGGGGGGCTGGGGGCTGAGGAATCCGGAACCGACAGGACCGGGTCAACGCACACAGGTCTTTTCGCAGTGCAGGGCGGCAGTCGCTAGGCGGAAAAGCGGCGATACTATGATTCCTGCTAACGATCCCGTGACGGTTTGCCGCTGAGAAGTTCCACCGTTGCGTGTGCGCTGGTTCGCTCCGGACTGGCAGGTTTCGCCTGGAACCTCTTGCAGTAGGGAACGGTTGGCGCGATCATGCAACTGTCATGATCCGCCGCCCGGGGACGGTTTCGCGGATGCGATCATGCTGATGCGACAGGAGGCGCTCGATGAGTCTGACGTCGGAGGATGCCGATCCGAGCGAGCAGCGCGCAGTTGCGCGCCCCACCGCTGCGAACGCCCAACCTGGCCGGGTGACGTTCAATCGGCTCGAACTGCACCGCATCCTCAATCTTTACGGCCGCATGGTCGCCGACGGCGAGTGGCGCGACTATGCCATCGACTTCCTCAGAGACCGCGCCGTGTTCTCGGTCTTTCGCCGCGCCTCCGAGGTTCCGATCTATCGCATCGAGAAAGACCCGCGGCTCGCGCGCAAGCAGGGCATGTACAGCGTGATCTCTGCGACCGGCCTGATCCTGCGCCGCGGCCACGAGCTGGAGCGCGTGCTCTTGGTGATCRACCGCAAGCTGGCGGTGGTTTAGCCGCACGAACAGCGCCGTAGGGTGGGCAAAGGCGCAACGCGCCATGCCCACATACTTCCGCAATTGTCGCAGCATGGTGGGCACGCTACGCTTTGCCCACCCTACAAGCTGGCGGTGGTGTAGCCGTAATCCCGTAGCCCGGATGGAGCGAAGCGCAATCCGGGGCCGCTGCGGCCGCGGACAAACTTGTCCCGGATTGCGCTGCGCTCCATCCGGGCTACGAAAGCCCTACTTCCCCGGCACTGTGCTCGCGCCTTCGCCGAGCTCGCGCTGCATCATCACCGTGTCGAGCCAGCGGCCGAATTTCAGCCCGACGCTGGGATGCGTGCCGATCATCCTGAAGCCGCCCTTGGTATGCACGCCGATCGAGCCGGCATTGGCGGAATCGCCGATGACCGCGATCATCTGGCGGAAGCCGCGCGCCTCGCATTCGGTGACCAGCCGTTGCAGCAGCAGAAACCCGATGCCGCGGCGGTGGAAGGAGGGGTCGAGATAGATCGAGTTCTCGACCGTGAAGCGATAGGCCGGCCGTGGCCGGTAGGCGCCGGCATAGGCATAGCCGGCGACGCGTCCGTCGAGCATGGCGACGAAATAGGGATAGCCGCCGTCGACCAGCGCACGGTAGCGGCGCGTCATTTCGCTGAGGTCGGGCGGCGCCAGCTCAAACGTCGCGGTGCCCTCGCGGACGGCCTGCTTGTATATGGCGGTGATGGCGGAAAGGTCGGCCTCGGTGGCGGGCCTGATTTCAGGTTCGGACATGGGGACAAGATTAGAGCCTTCCCGGGACCGCTGGAAGAGGCAACGGTGTTGCCCCACCCGTCATTGCGAGCGTAGCGAAGCAATCCAGAAATGCATCCGCGGAGGGACTCTGGATTGCTTCGCGG
>NZ_JBFULT010000861.1:0-2105 GCF_054049755.1 Bradyrhizobium sp. P5_C11_2 | reverse complement strand
GGGAAGAACGAGGCCACCCGGCTAGATCTTCTGTTGCCCGCCGGGACCGGCCACGCTGATCGTGATTTTCTGAATTTCGGTTCGACCGCTGGCATATCTGACCTCGATCGTCACGGCGTCGTCGCCGACGAAGTCGGGCTGCGATCTGTAGAATGCGACGTAAGCGGGGACCTCCAGCGCAAGGCAGGACTTGTAGTTGGTTGCTTTCACCTTCGCCGACTTGACGGTCACCTTGCCGGATGCGGGCGCATTGACCAGGCGGATCGTCGGCAGGGGACCCGACGTGCAATCGGGCAGTACATTGATGAAGACGCCGATCCGCGTGTCCTTGCTGGAAGCGGATTTGATCGTGCGCTCGACCGGAGGAGGCGCATCTTCCGCCAAGGCCGGCGCGCCGAATCCCAACAACATTGCGACGCCGGCGGACAATAATACCCTCATTGGTGCTCCCAAGCTTGCCGAAGTTTCCCGATCAATGCGGTGCAAGCTGCTCAATTTAAATGCGTTTTCGGCGCCGGTGCGAATTGATCAGCCAATTTACCACGGTTGGGCAAAAACCCTTCGTTAACTAGTTGATTTCGTTGACCCCCGCCTGGGTTAACAATAGCTTAATAGCGAAATTTTTTGCCTTACTTTCTTCAGACTTGATTTGAACTGTATAGAGTTTTGGCAGGGGTAATTTATGAACGCACAATTTCAGGTGGCGCAGGCTGCCGGCACGGCCGTTCCGACCAACACAACCCCAGTACGAACCTTCACACTTGCAAAACCGCTGACGGATCAGGCGGTGGTCGTCCATCTCGGATATGACCAGAAGGTCAAGCTCGATTTCTCTTCGATCGCCAACGAAAAGATCACGCTCGTCCATGTCGGCGAGAAGCTGATCATCCTGTTCGACAACAAGTCGACGATCACCGTCGATCCGGTCTTCGATTCCCGCCATGACGATCAGCACCTGCTGTCGATCGAACTGGCGCCAGGGCGCGATGTCAACGTCCAGGAGTTCGCCAGCCTCTTTCCCATCACCATGGATCAGTCTGTGCTGCCCGCGGCCGGCGATGGTAACGGCAACGCGCAAGGGAGTGGCGCCAGCTTCTCCAACGCCGCGGTCGACGCGTTGAACGCCGGCAATCCGCTCGACCTGCTCGGGCAAGAAGATCTCGGCAATCTTCGGCTCACCCCGGAGACGTTCGCAGGACTGCCCGCAACGACTCTGCCGAGTGCGGGCTTCACCCTTTCGGACACGATCGTCATCCACGATGAAACCATCGATGTGCAGGTTCTGAACGGCGCGAACGATCAGCTCAATACTGCATTGCCCGCGGTCTTCTCGCCTGTCGGACTGATCGGATGGGCCGAGAGCGCTCTTCCGGAAATCGCGTCATCGAGCGCCAGTTTCGGCAGCGGCGGCACCGGAACGATCACCTATGCGCTGACGACCTCGACGGGCGCGGCGTTCGCTGGCGTCGATTCCGGTTTGCAGGCCACGATCACCGGCAACGAGATCTTTCTTTTCACCGAGGGCAATCTCGTCGTCGGTCGAGAGGGGGCTGGCGGCGCGGCCGATCCGAACGGTGCGGTTGCCTTCCAGCTCTACCTCGATCCCGCAACCCTGAAGCTCGACGTGGCTCAATATGAAGCCATCAAGCACGGCACGGCGTCCGACCCTGACACGAGCGAAGGCGCTCAGCTTGGCGACGTCGTCTTCGTGCAGCAGACGGTGGCCGACGGCTCCGGCAATACGGCGACTGCGCTGTCTTCCGGTTCGCTCGGCGTGTCATTTCTCGACGACGGTCCGACGATCCTGGTGACGGTGGCTGACGGAAGCGAAGGACCCACGCGTCTTGCAACCTTGTCGCTGGACGAATCGATCGGCAGTGACCGCGGCGCGAACGGCTTCCCGGACGGAACATTCGACGACGTCTCGGGCAATACGAGTCCGGATCCGACCGGCACCCATCCGATCGGCACGATGAAGACCGATGTCGGCAATGTCGAAAGCCCGGGCGATCTGGCAGCCCTGTTCAATGTCGTCAAGGATGGTGGCACGGACACCGAGAAGACGACCGACTATGCCTATTCGTTCGCGCTCTCGGGCGCCAAAG
>NZ_JBFULT010000860.1:0-2132 GCF_054049755.1 Bradyrhizobium sp. P5_C11_2 | reverse complement strand
ACCTCGCCATGCTGCATGCACAGAATCCGCCCTCAAGGCTCATCACCGCGAGCGTGGGCGCCGCGACGGCGTTTCCATCCGAGACCGCGACCGACTCCAGCGCGCTGGTGGCGGCCGCCGACCGCGCGCTCTACGCCGCCAAGGACAGCGGCCGCGACCGGCTGGTGATGTCGGGACAGGTCGTGCCCTGGCCCGCGAAGAGCGCGTGACGACATCGCCGGCCTGCCAGGCGTAGCACACGCCGGCAGATCGGTAGCGGACCGGCCGGCCGCGCAATGTGCCGGGCGTCTCTGCCACGGATTTGGGCATTCACTGATGCAGGTACGGCACATCGGCGCGCATTCCGCGCCGTGCGTCGAATCCGGCCGGCGGCCTTGCCCCTGCATCGCTTGCGCACCGATTTCAGAATGGCTACATGCCGGAGCGATGTTGGTGCCGCCGGTCCTGGAATATCGAAACCATGCGGTCGTGCCTCGTGGGATGGTGCAGACGGGGCGGCCGTGAACGAGAGTATGCTGGCAGATATCCCTGGCCGCGGGGCGGACGCACTCAAGCAGTTCCGCGCAATGACGGCCGACATCTGCGATGTCGTTCCGCTCACCGCGGAGGACGACTTCCATGTCAGCACCGTGACGACGATGACCGGCAACGCGTTGCTGATCGATACGCGGGTTACCGACCAGACRTATGACCGGACGCCGGTGCACATCGCCCGCGGCGTCCTCGATCATTTTCATATCACCTTGTGTGTCGAAGGCGAGATGCGGTTCAGCTCCGGCCGGCGCGAGGTGACGATGGGGCCCGGTGGCATCTGCCTGATCGACATGGCGCAGCCGAACCGGACGGAGTTTCGTGGCGGCGGCGGGCGCACCCGCCTGATGGTGATCATCCTGCAACGCGCCATGCTGGCGCCGCGGCYCGCTCATCCGGATTCAGCGACGGCAACCGTGCTGCCGTCAGACCATCCTCATGCACGCCTGCTTGCCAGCCATTACGCGTCGCTTGCGCTGCCACCCGAGCCCGAGGCCGGCAGCGCCGAGGCCACGATCGAAGCGATCGCCGACATCGTTGCCGCGGCCGCCGGCGGGACGGCCGACATTGCGGCCGGCGTCGAACGCGCGGAGCGGCATCTTTATCTGGCGATGATCRAGCGCCACATCGCCAACAATCTCGAGACCGACGCACTCACCGTGGAAGAAATTTGCCGGCACTTCCAGATCTCGCGCGCGACTCTCTACCGGCTGTTCGAGGTCGATGGCGGGCTGGCGCATTACGTGCGAGAGCAGCGGCTAAATCTCGCGTTCCGGCGGCTGCTATCCCCGGCAGCACTGGACGACCGCCTGATCGACCTCGCCGTCGGCATGCGCTTCAGCAGTGACTCCACCTTCGTCCGCGCCTTCCGCCGCAAATTCGGCCTGACACCGGGCGAGCTGAGGGAGCTGGCCGACACGTGGCTTCGCGAAACCGGAGCGGTCCCCGCGATCGACACGGTGCTGCACCAATTGGCCAGGCGCCGCACATCGCAATCGTAGCGGTGCGCGCTGATCTCGACGTTCGGTCCCTGCCCCCGGGTTTGTCTCCCGCGTTCCCGCGGGATATGACTGCGGGCTGGCCGATGTTTCGGCCGGGCCAAGAGTATTGCCGTGACCGACGAGATCAAGCTTGTCCTCTTCGACATGGACAATGTCCTCTGTGACTACGACAGGGGAAAGCGCGTCGCCTTTCTGGCGAAGCTTGCGGGGGCCAGCAGCGAGTTCGTCTACAAGGCGATATGGGAAACCGGATTCGAGCTTCTCGGCGATTCCGGCGCGCTCGATGCCGCGGATTATCTGCGGGGCTTTGGCGAACGCATCGGCTATCCGCTGTCGCTCGATGAGTGGGTGGAGGCCCGCCGCCATGCGATGAAGGCCGATCGCGCGATGCTGGAGATTGCCGGACGCCTGCGCGAAACCGTCGATATTGCCGTCCTGACCAACAACACCACGCTGGTCGCCGATCACATCGACACGCTGCTGCCGGAATTGCGTCCGTTGTTCGGCTCCAGAATCTACACCTCCGCCGCCTTCAAGGCGGCCAAGCCGGACCCGCGCTGCTATCGCCTTTGCCTCGCGCAGCTACGAGCGGCGCCGGAA
>NZ_JBFULT010000859.1:0-2132 GCF_054049755.1 Bradyrhizobium sp. P5_C11_2 | reverse complement strand
AGGCAGAACACCTTTCAGGGGCAAGTCGTAGTCCGTCTTCCACTCATCCTCCAGCAGTTTGCCTTGCAGGAAGGTCTGATCATAGACATAGCCGATGCAATTGCCCTGCTTCATGGCGAACAGGGGCTTCTCCGAGCCGTCAAACGCAACGATTTCGGGGCCGTAGGATTTGGCGACGTCCTTGTTGTACCAGGCCCCCGACGTGGCGCAGACGGGTTTTCCCTTGAGCTCGGCCCAGTCCTTGATGCCGGACTTCTTGTTGAGAAGGATGTTCACATAGTCCGAATAGTACAACGGTTCGATGGCTTGAACCACGCGACGGCGTTCCGGCCTGTCCGACATGGTCGCGATCAGCAGGTCAACCTTTCCCTGCTGAAGAAATTCAATTCTGTTCGAGGCCGCGACCGGAACGAGTTCGAGTTTGACGCCGAGGCGCTTGGCAATGTCTGCGGCGAGATCCGGCTCGATGCCGACCACGTTTCCCGTGGGATCGCGGAAGCCGAAGGGCTTGTAGTCAGCCTTGACACCGACATTCAACGTGCCGCGCTGCTTGATGGCATCGACGCCATCGGCTGCTTGGGCACTGCCAAGCATCAGCAGCGCCGCGACTCCTGTCWTCATAGAACGGACAATGTCTCTCATCGGATGACGCCTCCAGGATTTAAACCACGACGCGCGTTGCGCGCGCTTTTTCAAGATACAAGGCTCGTGCCAAACGTCACGAAAATCGGGAGATGGAGAATGGGCTGAGGTCGATCGCACTTCGACCGTCGGTCACCATCCCGGCCACGACGTTGCCGATACCTGCCGAGTGCTTGAAGCCGTGGCCCGAGCACGCCGAGACGACGCAAATTCTGTCCTGGTTGGGATGGCGGTCGATGATGAAGCCCCGATCGGGCGTCACAGTGTAGATGCAGGCAGCCGCCTGCGCGACGCGCGGCGTGGCGCCGGCGAGCCGCCCCGCGACGTGCTTCCGGTACATTTCAGCCGATTCCGCGGGATCGACGGTGCGGTCGATGGTGTCGGCCGTCGTGTTGGTCTCGTACTGCTCGGTCGCTACTTTGAGGCGACGATCGCCAGGCAATGGCGGAAAGCCGTAGAGGTAGTCGACATCCGTCGCGCCGTGCATCCAGATGAACACAGGGGCGTTGGCGCGATACGCGCTGGTATCGTCGAGCTCGTACCAATGCAGCACCTGTCGCTTCACCGTGAGCACGCGATCGAACGGTGCGCCGAGCAGGTGGGCATTCCAGCCGCCTGCCGACACGACGGCCTGGTCCGCCTCGAATGTGCCTGAGGACGTTTCCACCCGAACGGCGGAGCCTCTCTGCACGATCGAGAGAACCTCGACTCCCGTGCGTATCGTTGCGCCGAGCTGCTCCGCGCGCGTCAGTTGCGCCTTGATGCAGCGCTCCGGAAAAACGTATCCTCCGCCGGGTTCGTAATAGGCCTTCTCGTTACCCTCGAGATTCAGGAATTGCGGGAAGCGATAAGCCACCTCTCGCCCGTCGAGCACTTCATGAGCGATGCCGAAGTCACGCGCGGCTCCGATCGAGCGTGCGACGAAATCCGGCTTGCCGTGGTGCGACGTCTCGCCAACACCGGGCGCCATGACGACGAGGCCACATGGCGTGAGGAGCTCGGCAGACGTCTCGGCTTCAAGCTCACGCCAGATCCGGTGGGTATCCAGCACCAGGGGCACGTAATCGCGGCCTTCGCCGACCGCCTGACGGGTGATGCGGGTTTCGCCGTGGCTGGATCCCATCGTGTGGGGCGGGGCGAAGCGATCGAGGCCGACCGCCTTTACCCCTCGCTTGGCCAGTTGGTAGAGGGCCGCGCTGCCCATGGCACCGAGGCCGATCACCAGAATATCCGCTTTCTCGCTCATGGATCGGGACTGCTTAATTGTTAGGACGATCCGAAGTCTGCTTTCGGATGCGGCTGTCCTACAAGGATAATTCATATAATGAAGACAATTTGCATGTTAATATGACTTCTGCTTAAGCTATGGATATGACGCCACCCATTCCAGACTTGCGAAGCTTGCAGATTGTCGCTGCCGTCGCGGAGTCCGGCAGCATGCTTCAGGCGTCCCGTCAGTTCGGGATGACGCAATCGGCGGTCTCTCAGGC
>NZ_JBFULT010000858.1:0-2135 GCF_054049755.1 Bradyrhizobium sp. P5_C11_2 | reverse complement strand
GACCTGGAGACATGACGATGAGCCTGATCCTTCGCATTCTGTTTGTCATCGCCGGAGCCGTCACCGCGCTGTTCGTCGCGCGGGACGCCCTGAACTTCACGATCATCCAGACCTTCGTCGCCATCCTGCTCGTGACCGCCGCCGTCGGTGTCGGAAGTCTCTGGAGCCTGCGGCGGAAGACGTGAGCGCCCCGGAGAGCATGAGGCCGGCCGGGCTGAGCGAAGCCGGTCACGCTTGGCGCCGGCCTGCTGGTGCTGACCGTGCTCGAATTGCTGAAGCCGGTTTGGGGGCAGCGGCTTCGGTTCTAGCGACGATCGTTCAAATTTTCCCGCGGCATCTCCGATTCGCGCGGTTCCTGCTTGCCGCCAAGCATCCGATGCAGCCGGCGCTCGATGCGGCGGCCGACCGTGAGCAGGACGAAGGCCAGCGCCACCRCGACGGCGACGATCTTCCATTGTCCAACGCCGCAGGCGATGCCGAGGCAGGCGGCGAGGAAGGTGCAGGCGGCGCTGGTCAGGCCGCGCACCCGAAATCGGTCGCTCTCGTGCACGATGACGCCGGCGCCGAGAAAGCCGATGCCGGTGAGGATGCCCTGGATGACACGGCTTGCGGCATCGGTGATCTTGCCCGGCTCGGCGAACTGCACCGCCAGCAGCACGACGGTGGCGGTGGAGAGGCCGACGATGCCGAGCGTCTTCAGTCCGATCGGCTTGCCGTGCAGGTCGCGGTCGAGCCCGATCGCACCGCCGGCGAACGTCGCAACGCCGAGGCGCAGCAGGATTTCGGGCCAGTCGAGCTCGGTCATTGCTCGTCGATCACTGCTTGTCGTTATGTCTTGGGCAGGCGTCCCATCAGGTAAAACTCGTCGTTCGGACGCATGCCGGTGAAATTCGCGAGCCGGTTCGACAGCGCGAAGAAGGCCGAGATCGCGGCGATGTCCCAGATGTCGTCGTCGCTGAAGCCGTGCGGGGCAAGCGCCGCGAAATCGTCCTCCGCGATGCGCTGCGCATCCGCCGAGACCTTCATCGCGAAATCGAGCATCGCCTTCTGCCGCGGCGTGATGTCGGCCTTGCGGTAGTTCACCGCGACCTGGTCGGCAATCAGCGGGTTCTTGGCGCGGATCCGCAGGATCGCGCCGTGCGCGATCACGCAATACTGGCACTGGTTGGCCGCCGAGGTTGCTACCACGATCATCTCGCGCTCGGCCTTGGTGAGCCCGCCGTCCTTCTCCATCAGCGCGTCGTGATAGGCGAAGAACGCGCGGAACTCGTCGGGACGGTAGGCCAGCGTCAGGAACACGTTCGGCACGAAACCGCTCTTCTCCTGCACGGCGAGGAGCCGGGTGCGGATGTCGTCTGGCAGCGTGTCGATGGCGGGTGCGGGGAAGCGTTGCGCGGCGGTTTTTGTCATGAGCATGGATTCCGGCTTGGGGCCGGCAACCATAGTCGATGCGGGCGGCGGGCTCAACGCGCCACACGCTCAGTGTCATCGCCCGATTTAATCGGGCGATCCTGTATTCCAGAGACGGTTGTGGTTCAATCGAGAAGCCGCGGCATACTGGATGCCCCGGTCAAGCCGGGGCATGACAGCGGAATTTGCGGAAGCGGTGTCCGTTCCTTACCGCAGCGGCTTCTTCAGCAGCGAGAAGCGGTCGGGATCGAGGCCCATCGAGGGTTGCAGCATCGGCGCTTCGGCGCTCGCGAGCGTCTTGCTGGGCGGTGCCGCGAACACCGGATCATTCGGCACGTCGCGCTGCGAGGTGGCGCCGCGCCAGCGCTCGAGCACGGCGCCGACGAAATGCATGTCATGGCCGGAGGTGACGGAGGGCACGCTGCTGATGGTGGCTTCGCCGCGCGGCAATTGGTGCGGCGGCACCTCCTTGAAGCGCAGCCGGGTCGGCAGCGCGACGCCTTCGCCGAACGCCAGCACCTCGCGGGTGCCAAGCGAGGGCACGAAGGACAAGAGGTTCGCAGCCGCGTCCGACACCGCGGCGCGCAGCAGCGCCTGGTCGCGGTCGTTGGCAAGACGCATCGTGAACAGCGTGTTGCACTGGGAGATGATGGTGGCGTCGAGCTCGGCCGGACGCTGGGTGATGAGCCCGAGATAAACGCCGTATTTGCGGCCTTCCTTGGCGA
>NZ_JBFULT010000857.1:0-2136 GCF_054049755.1 Bradyrhizobium sp. P5_C11_2 | reverse complement strand
ACATAGTACTGCGCGAGGCGCCATGCGAGCCATTGCGTGTCCCCGGAATTCGACGTAACCAGCCGCAAACCCACTGGAAATCGGGCATGACCGACCGCAAAAACGGCCTCACTTACGCCGATTCAGGCGTCGATATCGACGCGGGCAACCGCCTGGTCGACCTGATCAAGCCGATGGTGCGCGCCACCGCACGGCCCGGCGCCGACGCCGAAATCGGCGGTTTCGGCGGCCTGTTCGACCTCAAGGCGGCCGGTTTCAAGGACCCTGTCCTGGTCGCCGCCACCGACGGCGTCGGCACCAAGGTGAAGATCGCCATCGAGACCGGCCTGCACGGCGGGATCGGCATCGATCTCGTCGCCATGTCGGTCAACGACCTCGTGGTGCAGGGCGCCGAGCCGCTGTTCTTCCTCGATTATTTCGCCTGCGGCAAGCTCGATCCCGAGGCGACCGCGGCGATCGTCRCGGGTGTCGCCGAGGGCTGCCGCGAATCCGGCTGCGCCCTGATCGGCGGCGAGACCGCCGAGATGCCGGGCCTCTACAAGGATGGCGATTACGACCTCGGCGGCTTTGCCGTCGGCGCCGCGGAGCGGGGCACGTTGCTGCCCCGCAAGGACATCGCCGCGGGCGATGCCGTGATCGGGCTCGCGTCCTCCGGCGTGCATTCCAACGGTTTCTCGCTGGTGCGCAAGATCGTCGAGCAGTCCGGCCTTGGCTTCGCCGCGCAGGCGCCGTTCGCGCCGGTGATGACGCTCGGCGGCGCGCTGCTGACGCCGACCAAGCTCTACGTCAAATCGTGCCTGCGCGCGATCCGGGAGACCGGTGCCGTGAAGGGCCTTGCCCACATCACCGGTGGCGGCTTCACCGACAACATTCCGCGCGTGCTGCCGAAGCACCTCGGCGTCGGCATCGATCTCGCGCGTCTGCCGGTGCTCCCGGTGTTCAAATGGCTGGCCGCGCAAGCCGGCATCGCCGAGCTGGAAATGCTGCGCACCTTCAACTGCGGCATCGGCATGATCGCGATCGTCGAGCCGGACAAGGTCGACGAGGTCGTGCGGGTCTTGACCGACGCAGGTGAAACCGTGGCGCAGCTGGGCACGGTGATCCCGGCTGAGGGCGAGCACCGCGTCGTCTATAACGGCCACCTCGATCTGGCGCTGTGAGCACCATGAAGCGCCGTGTCGCCATCCTGATCTCGGGGCGGGGCTCCAACATGGCCGCGCTGATCAAGGCCGCGGCCGCGCCGGATTTTCCGGCCGAGATTTCGCTCGTCATCTCCAACAAGGCCGATGCGCTGGGGCTCGAAAGGGCCAAGGCGAGCGGCGTGAAGACGCTGGTGATCGAGAGCAAGCCGTTCGGCAAGGACCGCGCCGGGTTCGAGGCGGTGCTGCAAGCCGCGCTCGATCAGCACGGAATCGAGCTGATCTGCCTGGGTGGCTTCATGCGCCTGTTCACAGCCGAATTCACCAGGGCCTGGTACGGGCGGATGCTCAACATCCATCCCTCGCTGCTGCCGTCGTTCCCCGGCCTCGACCCGCACGGCCAGGCCTTGCGTGCCGGCGTCAAACTGTCCGGTGCGACGGTGCACTTCGTCATCCCCGAGACCGATGCCGGCCCGATCGTGATGCAGGGTGCGGTCCCCGTCAGCGACAACGATACCGGCGCCACGCTGTCGGAGCGGATCCTGGAAGTCGAGCACCGCATCTATCCCGAAGCGCTACGGCTGCTCGCAACCGGCAAGGTCCGGATCGAAGGCGATATCTGCAAGACGGCGGGCAGCGCGGCGTCGGAGAATTTTCTGGTTGCGCCGGTGGTGGCGAGCTGAAGCGCGATTGCGCTCGCGCTTTTCTTTATCGTTATCGTTGCAAACAAGGTCATCGCTACAAACAAAAAACCCCCGGCAGAGCCGGGGGCAACGTCATGATCTCTCGCGCGTAGGCTTGAGTGAAATCAGGAGACCTTGAGGTTTTCCGCGGATGCTTTGCCGCGGTTTTCCACGAGGTCGTATTCAACCACCTGGTTTTCGTTCAGGGTGGAGAGTCCGCCACGCTCAACGGCGGAGATGTGGACGAACACGTCCTTGTCACTGCCGTTCGGCTTGATGAACCCATAGCCCTTGGTCGGGTTGAACCATTTGAC
>NZ_JBFULT010000856.1:0-2144 GCF_054049755.1 Bradyrhizobium sp. P5_C11_2 | reverse complement strand
GCGAAACATCGCGTCCCCATGATCTATCCCTTTCACTACTTCATGGATGCAGGCGGGTTGATGAGCTACGGGCCGACGCTGGAGGTGCGCTCGGCCGACTATGTCGATCTCATTCTGCGCGGCACCAAGGCCGGCGATCTCCCGGTGCAATCGCCGCGGAAATACGAGCTCCTGATCAACCGCACGGTCGCACGCACGCTTGGATTGACGATACCATTCACGCTGCTCGCGCGCGCCGACGAGATCCGCGAGTGAACGAGACGACCGACCAGGGATATTTGCCGACGCCTCCCGGCCGGCTGTTCCGAAAATATCTCTACTCGATCGTCGCCCTCGCCTTTGCCGCGCTCGCCATCAACACCGGTTTCGACGTGTGGTTCTCCTATCGCGAGCAGAAGCAGCTCCTCGCGGCGACCCAACGCGAGCAGGCAGCAAGCGCGGCCATTCAGATCGGGCAGTTCATCGGTCAGATCGAAAACCAGATCAGGTGGCTCTCGCGCCTGCCTCCGGAGCTGTCGACCAACGAAGACGATCGCCTCAACGCCATCCGCCTCCTGCGCCTCTCACCCGCAATCGCGGAGATTACCGAGCTTGACGCGCAGGGCCGCGAGCAGGTGCGCGTCTCGCGCCGCGTCGCGGACAGGGTCGGCAGCAAGATCGACATCTCCGCTTCGGCCGCCTTCCGCGGCGCCAATGAGAGTCGGGCCTATTACGGGCCGGTCTACTTCTTCGGCGATACCGAGCCGTTCATGACGATCGCCACGCGCGGGACCGGCCGCGAGCCCAGTGTGGTCGTTGCCGAGGTCAATCTCAGGTTCATCTGGGATCTCGTCGCCGGCATCAGGGTCGGCAACACCGGCAAGGCTTATGTGATCGATCGTATGGGCGTCCTGATCGCGCATCCCGATTTGTGGCCGGCGCTACGCCGCAGCGATCTCTCCTCGCATGCGGACGTCCGCGCCGCACTCGATGGCATCGGGCCACCTTCCGGGGGCCTGGTCAAGGAGGACCTGTCCGGTCAACGCGTGCTGTCGACCTATGCGACGGTGCCCTCGCTCGGCTGGGTGGTGTTCGTCGAGCTTCCGCTCAGCGAGGCCTACGCCACGATCTATGCATCGATCGGCCGCTCGACGTTTCTGCTGATCGTCCTGCTTGCCTTCGCGGTCCTGGTTTCGCTCCTGCTCAGCCGGCGCATGACCGTGCCGATCCAGATGCTGATGCAGGGCGCGCGGCGAATCGAAAGCGGCGATCTCGGCCTGCGGCTCGCGATCAAGACCGGCGACGAGCTGGAAGCGCTCGGCGACCAGTTCAACCGGATGGCCGCGCATCTTCGCGAGTCCTACGCAACGCTCGAGCGCAAGGTCGCCGAGCGCACCTCCGAACTCGAAAAGGCCCGCGATCACGCCCTTGCCGAGCACGACGCGGCCGAACGCGCGCGTAGCGCGGCGGTTGCTGCCAACGAGACCAAATCGCGCTTCCYTGCGGTGGTCAGCCACGAGCTGCGCACGCCGCTCAACGGCGTCATGGGCGTGCTGCAACTGCTCGACGACGGCAGCCTCGGCGAGCTCCAGCGCCGCCATCTGGCGACGGCGGCCGCCTCGGGCGAAACGCTGATCGCCCTGGTCGATGCCATCCTCGAATATGCGCGCCTGGAGGCCAGCGCCGAAACGCTCGAGACGCGCGGCTTCCGCCTCGACCAACTCATCGAGGCCGCCGCCGATCTGATGCGTCCGCAGGCCTTCGGCAAAGGCCTGACCTTCGACCTCGTCTCTGACGCCACCGTCAACACATCGGTGCACGGCGATCCCGTCCGGCTCAATCGCATCCTGCTCAACCTGATCGGCAACGCGATCAAATTCACCCCGCGTGGCGGCATCGGATTGAAAGCGACCGCCACGCGGCATGACGATCATGTCGTGCTTTCCATCACGATTCGCGACACCGGCATCGGCATCGCGCCCGACATGCATGAGCGCATCTTCGAGGATTTCGTGCAGGCGGATGACAGCATCGCGCGGCGGTTCGGCGGCACCGGCCTCGGACTTGCGATCGCGCGCCGCCTCGCGCGCCTGATGCACGGCGAGCTGACGGTGGAGAGTACGCCGGGCGCGGGCAGCTCGTTCATGCTGACGGTGCCGCTCGGT
>NZ_JBFULT010000855.1:0-2146 GCF_054049755.1 Bradyrhizobium sp. P5_C11_2 | reverse complement strand
TTGACGCCGCGGGCGGGAAAACGCTGCGCCTGGTTCTTCAGCGCAGGTCTTAGCTCCGGTGGCGCCTGATACCATTCGGTCTCGTAATAGAGCTCGACGATGTGGCCGTCGGGATCGCGGCAGCGGAAGGTCGGCCCCTGCCCCATGTCGCCGTCGATCCAGCCGATATCGAAGCCCGAGCCCTTCAGCGCCGCGACGCGCCGCTCCAGCGCCTGCTGGCTGCGCGCGCGTAGCGCCATGTGCTCCATGCCTGACGTCTTCGACGCCGTGAGCTTCAGCGAATAGCGCTCGTAATCGTCCCAGCCGCGCAGATAGACCGACTCGCCCTTCTGCCCGCTGACGGTCATGCCCATGACGTCGACGAAGAATTTCAGGCTCTCGTCGGGCTTCGGGGTCAGCAGTTCCATGTGGCCGAGATGAGCGAGATCCAGGATCGGTTCGGGCTGCATGGCTTCCTCCAAGGCGGTTTCCTCCAAGGCGGTTTCCTCGAAGGCTTGGCTGCGATCCGCCTCACCGGATCGCGCAATCGGGCACCGAGCACAACGATGCGCGCGCACCCAGGCGATACTGACGGCCGCCGGTTCATTTGTACTAATGTACAAATGATTAGGTCCCGTCAACAAATCAAACCGCGCTCTTCGCGGGCTCGGCGCAGCGTCGGCGCCGCTTTCGCTGGCCCGGAGGCCCGGACCGGCTGCCCGAATGGTAAAATCTTCCTTAAGGACATTTCGGCCTGTCGGCCTGGAGGAGCGGCATTTTCCGGCCGTTCCGTCCGCAAGTATGCATCAGGGACAAATGTGCGAGCCGAATTGTCGCGGATTTAACGAAGCAGCCGCGCCTGGCGTTTAACCGTTTGTGCAGCGACGGCCGCATAGTCTGGAGCAAAGCCCCTCTTTCTTGCCAGGTTCATCCATCGTGACATCCTTTGGACGCGTGATTTCGGTTCGCGGATCGCTCGCCCGGGTCGGGCTTTTGGCGGAAAGCCAATTGCCGATCTCGGAGGTGCGGGCCACCGTCGGCCGTTTCGTGAGCATCCGCTGCGCCAGCTCGGTCATCGTCGCGATGATCACCGAGGTCTCCTGCGAGAACCTCTCGAACTCCGACTACATCGCCATCGCCTCCGTCGACCTGCTCGGTGAAATCCTCAATGCCGCCGACAAGGCCAAGTTTCAGCGCGGCGTCACCAACTATCCGACCATCGGCGATTCCGTCGACCTGATCACCAGCCAGGAGCTGCGCACGATCTACGCGCCGACCGGATCGGACCAGATCAATGTCGGGTTCCTCCAGCAGGACCGCTCGGTCGTCGCCTATGTCGACGTCGAGGAGATGCTGTCGAAGCATTTCGCGGTGCTGGGATCGACCGGCGTCGGCAAATCGACCGGCGTGTCGCTCTTGCTCAACGAGATCCTCAAGGCGCGCCCGAACCTGCGAATCTTCCTGCTCGACGTCCACAACGAATATGGCCGCTGCTTCGGCGACCGCGCGCTGGTGCTCAACCCGCGAAACCTGAAGCTGCCGTTCTGGCTGTTCAACTTCGAGGAAATCGTCGACGTGCTGTTCGGCGGCCGCGCCGGCGTGCCCGAGGAGCTCGACGTCCTTGCCGAGGTCATCCCGATCGCCAAGGGCATCTACACGCAGTATCAGAACTCCGACCGCCTCGGCCTGAAGCGCGTCGATCCCAAGCAGATCGGCTTCACCGTCGACACGCCGGTGCCGTACCGCCTGGTCGACCTGATCTCGCTGATCGACGAGCGCATGGGCAAGCTCGAAAACCGCTCCTCGCGCATCATCTATCACAAGCTGATCTCGCGCATCGAGGCGGTCCGCAACGACCCGCGCTATGCCTTCATGTTCGACAACGCCAATGTCGGCGGCGACACTATGGCCGAGGTGATCAGCCATCTGTTTCGCCTGCCCGCCAACGGCAAGCCGATGACGGTGATGCAGCTCGCCGGCTTCCCGGCCGAGGTCATCGATTCCGTGGTCYCGGTGCTGTGCCGCATGGCCTTCGACTTCGGCCTGTGGAGCGACGGCGTCTCGCCGATGCTGTTCGTCTGCGAGGAGGCGCACCGCTACGCTTCCGCCGACCGCAATGTCGGCTTCGGACCGACCCGCAAGGCGGTATCGCGCATCGCCAAGGAAG
>NZ_JBFULT010000854.1:0-2149 GCF_054049755.1 Bradyrhizobium sp. P5_C11_2 | reverse complement strand
CCGCAGCGCCGTGGATTGACACGGCGCTTTTTTCTTTTCCGGTTTTCGCCGCACAGCCCAAATTCTAGGGCGCTCCTCGGGCGCAATAGACCGTGATTTGAGGGTCTTTTTGGTGATCTGGCGTGAAGTTTCAAATTCTGTCGAGCGTTGATTTTGCTATCAAAATGAACTTCGGTGATGTGGCGTGCGGGATCTGGTTTCGACTTCCAAGCTGAATACGAGGGTTCGATTCCCTTCACCCGCTCCAAATCCCAATTGGATATCGAGCTGACCAAGGCGGCCTCCGGCCAACCGAGATCTCCAATCTCGCCGCGCAGAGCCATGGTGCCGTCAGCTTCGACAGCCGGGACATAACGAATGAATGTCGCTCGCCAACTGGCCGGCCTTCAATCCGCGCGATGCGGGAAGACGTGAAGCTCGTCACGGTGGACCAAGGCCGTGTTCGACTGGTTCGCGAAAGTGCGGCCACAGCTGTGCTGGTTCTGGCGTTAGAGCAGGAACCTTCACCGCAAGCGCGAGTTGGCCGCTCAAGCAGGACGAAACGTCACACGAGGCCGACCTTGCAAGAAGCTGTGCGCGTGCGTTCAACCGCGCAAATCGCCGGCCATCCGATGCTGGTGCCGATTCCGATTGCGTGCTTCATCGGGGGCATTGCTGCGCACCCGTAGCTCACGCAGAGATAGCCTCAAGAACGGGAGGAGTTGAACAATGGGCCTTGCTCAATACGCCATCGTCCCGGTCCAGGATGAATGGGGCGTGCTGCATGACGGCAACGTCAACGGCAAATATGCCACCAAGGAATCGGCGTTCGAATCGGCGGTCGCCGCCGCCTCCTTGGCGTTGCGCCAGGGGCATGAAGTTCATGTCAGCGCGCCCGGCCGCGAAGCCGGCGAGAACGCGTTGGGAAGCTAGCTTCATCGTCGTGTGACCTGAACAAGGTCAGGATCTGACAACCGCCGCCCGGTGCAATCGAGCGTCTGTGCTGAGGCGTGCCGGCCGGAACGATTGCTTAAACGATCGACGAATCCAGCGGGTCGCATCCACTCTCTCTCTGGCCTATCGCGGCTCGCGAACGACCGGGTAAGGACGACGCCGGAGCTCGTATGCTCCAAATCTCATTCGCAGTCATACAATCTCGATATTCTGGTTGACGTATCAGCACCCAGGGGTTGTATTGGGTCCTCAGAGCATGAATGTGCGGGAGAGGGAAGCCCACCTGTCACTCCGCGCGACCGCATGCGTGATGACGCCCTGTCCGGCTGGACCAGTGGCGAGTGAGGTGAGGTCATGGTGATCGCGTCAACCTGGGACACCGAGAGAGCCGATTATCGCGCCATCGTCAACGAATGGCACGTGGTTCACCGGAGCGAGGAGGTCGCGGAAGGCGCCATCGTGCCGGCGTGCCTGCTTGGCGAGGATATCATCTTGTGGCGCCATGACGGCGAGGTTCACGCCTGGAAGGACTATTGCCGTCATCGCGGTGCGCGCTTGTCGCTCGGCTGGGTGAAGGACGGTTGCGTCGTCTGCCCCTACCATGGCTGGGAATACGGCACCGATGGAGCCTGCCGCCGTTACCCGGCCCATCCGACGACCCGGCCGACGAGCCGAGCCGCGGCATTCCGCCATCACGCGGTCGAGCATTATGGATACATTTGGGTCTGCATGGGCAATCCAGTCGCCGCTGTTCCTCCGTTTCCCGTTTGGGAGGATGCGACCTATCGCAAGGTCCAGGCCGGGCCCTACTACTACAACGCAAATGCCCTTCGTGCCGTGGAGAACTTCCTCGACCCGGCGCACTTTCCTTTCGTGCACGCCAACCTCAATGGCAACCCCGATGATCCCGACGAACTCGCGGATTACGATGTCGTGTTGACGGATGAAGGCTTGCGCACGAGCGAGATCACCTTGTTTCAGCCCTACGGCGATCATCGCGGCATTCCCATCACGGCGGGCTATCATTACTACTGCTTCCGCCCCACGACGGCCTATTTCAACAAGAAGACCGGCGAGGTTGAGCGCTTCTGCACGTTCATGGCCGTCACGCCGGTCGATCTGGAAAATTGCGTGCTGCATCTGACCGCCGCGATCAACTATGGCTTTGACGTCGGCATCGAGCAGATCGTGGCGCGCCTGGACAAGGTGTACGAGC
>NZ_JBFULT010000853.1:0-2151 GCF_054049755.1 Bradyrhizobium sp. P5_C11_2 | reverse complement strand
GGCTGGGAGACGGCACAGCGTTGGGCAATCTCACGGTCCGACCAGCTGCCCCACTCGTTGTCCTGAACAAGCATCAGGCCCGCTCGGCGCCGATCGGGGATCGTGCGCCTTACCCCATGGTCCGCGTTGGCCCCGGCGCTGTGCAGGATGGCATCGCGCAAGCCGCCCTGGCGCACTTCACACGGCAGCTCGCCCAGGCCCGCGTGCTGGCCTACTTTTCAGCGGCAACAGGCACGTGCGGGTGATCTCGATCAGGAAGGCTGCTCAGAAACGCACCCAGCTGATTCGCCCACAGGTCGGCGTGGAAGATGCCGGCATGCCCCCAGCCGCCCGGCAGCAGCACGAACTTGCCTGAGGCGAGGTGCTCCACGGTCTCGCGCGTGACGGGCAGCTGTTCCGGGTTCACTAGGTCATCAGAGAAATTGATAGCCAGCATCGGCGCCTTGATGCGGGTCACGTCGGGCGCGGGGTCGTAGTCGGCCGAACTTTCGTAGTCGTACAGCGCGTCCCCGGCATCACGACCCCGGTATTGTGCCGTCAGCTCGTCTTCGTAGGCCAGCGTCTTGGCACGGTCCAGCCCGGCGGCCTGCAGCCGCTCGGGCGTGCCGACCATGAGCGCGAACATCAGCGCCGCGCTGCGCGTCCAGGCGGTCGGCGGGTCCGCACGGTCGTAGTCGCCACCGTTCCACTTTGGATCGCTGCGCACGGCGTCGGCCACGATCTGGCGCCACATTAGGTTTCGGCCGCTGATCTGCATTGGCATGCAGGCGATCGGCATCACCCCATCCATGGCATCGGGGTGCTGCTCGGCCCAGAGCCACGTCTGCATGCCACCCTGTGAGATGCCGGCGACGAGCCGGAGATGGTCGATGCCCATAGCCTGCAACATGGCGTGCTGTGCCTCGACCTGATCGCGGTAGCCGTAGTGCGGGAAACGCCCGTGCAGGCCGTCTGACGGCTTAGTAGAGCCGCCGAAGCCAATGCCGTCCGGCAGGACGATGTAGTAGCGCTGCGGATCCAGCGGCTGGCCCGGGCCGAAGAGGTGGTGGGCAAGCGTCGGCACGAGGAAGGTCTTACCGGTGCCAGTGGTGGCATGAAGCAGCAGGACCGCGTTCGTGATCTTGCCGGCCGCATCGCGCTGCGGTGTGCCGAGCGCGGTGTAGTGCAGGCGCAGCGGGGAAAGGCGTTCTCCGTTGCGGAACGTGAACTCGGTCAGGTCCACGTCCCCCTCGTGCTGCACGGCCTGAAGGTCGGGCGGGGCGGCCGTTACTGGCGCAGCTGCTGGCGGATCCGCGCGGGCAGGCAGGACGGATACCGAAAGCAGGAGAGCGGCTGCAAGGAGTGCACAGCGGTGCCTGTTCCGATCGACCATGCAACGTCCCCACCCCTGCCTTTGTTGACCGAGCCTCTTTCAGAGGGAGAGCAACTGCAAGCCGTAGCTGGGCTGGGGTAGTAACAACGCGAGCACCTGCTCAAGGCCGCCTTTGTGGGCTCCTTGCCCTTGGCCAGCTGCTGGTCGAGTGTGCGGCGCACGATGCCCGGCGACACCGCCTCGGCGTTGCGGATCTGCCGCGCCTCGTGGATCGCCTTGCGGGTCAGGCCAAGGTCCGTGACCGGCGGTGCTGCGGGCGAATGTTCCCGACCGGAACGTTCGCCCCCGCGGGTCGCCACCTCGCCCCGCTGCTGCGCGGCATCGTACTCATCGGCCAACCGGCGCTTGGCCTGCGCCTCGATCTCCGCAGCATCGGCCTAGGCGCGTTGGGCAGCCGCTATCAGTTCGTCGTGGGCTCCTGTGTTGCAATGAGCTGGCGGCCCAGAGCCAACGCGGCCTAGTTAAGTCAGCTGGATGTGGACTGAAAGACGCGCGATGCGAAGGAGACGTGCGAGCCAGAGAGCGTAAAATCTTGCGTGACGCTGCGAAACTTTGAAACGATCACTTGACTCTAGGGCCTGTCGTCGCCTGAACGGACTGGCGGGGCTTGCGTTTTCGTCTCTCCAAGGCAGGAGGGATGATGCTGAGCGACGCGCAATGGTCTGAGCTGGAGCCGCTGGTCGAGGCGTGCCGTCCGAAGGCCAAGACGCCACCGCAGGACCTGCAACGCACACTCTCGGCCATTACCGCAGGACCTGCAACGCACACTCTCGGCCATT
>NZ_JBFULT010000852.1:0-2151 GCF_054049755.1 Bradyrhizobium sp. P5_C11_2 | reverse complement strand
CGAGCGGCTCGTCGGTGTGGATGATCGCCACATGCGGCGCGCCGAAGAAATTGTAATTCTCCAGCGCTTGTTTCGCATACGCCATTTTGTCGCCGCGGGCGATGCCAAGCGTGTTGTAGAGCTGGAAGCCGCTTTCACGCCGGCGCTCGAGATAGGCGCCGACATATTCGCGCGGCGGCGTGAAATCGTAATCGTCGCCGAGACCGCCCGAGGCCTCGGCATAGATCGCCTTGCGGAAGCGTTCCTTGGCCTCCCCGCTGGCGATGACGACCTGCCACGGCTGGCTGTTGCACCAGGACGCGGTGCGTTGCGCGGTCTTCAGCACCTGCTCGATGGTGGCGCGGTCGACCGCTTTCGGCAGGAAAGCGCGCACGGAGTAACGCTCGTTGAGGAGCTCCTCGAGCACGCCGATGCGGTTATTCTGGTTGACTTTAGCATCCATGGATCAGCTCGCATTGTTCTCTTCGTAGGGTGGGCAAAGGCGCCGTAGCGCCGTGCCCACCAACAGACGCGCCCCGGAGCATCTGCATATGGTGGGCACGCTTCGCTTTGCCCACCCTACAAGATGCGGAGACGCAAGGGCTCAACGCCCCTTGGTCGGGATCTTGTTATACGGCACGTCCTTGTCGACGCGAATGTCGCCCGGCAGGCGGAGCACGCGCTCGGCGATGATGTTGCGCAAAATCTCGTCGGTGCCGCCGGCGATCCGCATCGAGGGCGAGGACAGCAGCATCTGCTGGAACTGGCCGTGCACGGTCTCCTCATCGCTGCCGGTGAGAACGCCGGCCGCGCCCTGGAGGTCCATGGCGTAGGTCGCGATGTCCTGGAGCATCATGCCCGACACCAGCTTGCCGATGGAGTTTTCCGGACCCGGCTGCTCGCCCTTGGACAGCGCCGAGATCGCGCGGTAGCTGGTGTATTTCAGCCCGCTCGACTTCACCGCCCAGCTCGCGAGCTTGGAGCGCACGGCGGGATCGTCGATGGCAAGCCCGTCCTCCAGCATCAAATTGGAGCAGAACTCGAACATCTCGGGCACGCCGGTCGCGAGCCGCGAGCCGATCGACATCCGCTCGTTCATCAGCGTGGTCAGCGAGACGCTCCAGCCCGCGCCGACCGCACCGAGGCGCTGGCTGTCCGGGATCACGACGTCGGTAAAATAGACCTCGTTGAACTCCTGCATGCCGTTGGCCTGCTTGATCGGGCGGACCTCGACGCCCGGGCTCTTCATGTCCAGGAAGAACATGGTGAGGCCCTTGTGCTTGGGCACATTCGGATCGGTGCGCGCGATCAGGAGGCCGAAGTCGGAATAATGCGCGCCCGAGGTCCAGATCTTCTGGCCGTTGACGACCCAATTATCGCCCTTCTTCTCCGCGCGCGTGCGCAAGCCCGCGACGTCGGAGCCGGCGGACGGTTCGGAGAACAGCTGGCACCAGATCTCCTCGCCCGAGGCGAGCTTCGGCAGATGGCGCCGCTTGGCGTCCTCGCTGCCCCAGGCCATCACGGTCGGGCCGCACATGCCCTCGCCGATCTGGAACGGCTGCGTCAGCTTGCCGTAGACGCCCTCCTCCTGCTGCCAGATCACGCGCTCGATCGGCGTCGCACCGCGGCCGCCATACTCCTTCGGCCAGTGCAGGCAGGCCCAGTTGCCTTCGAACTTCTTCTTCTGCCAGGCCTTGCCGACATCGACGATGTCGTGGTGAGCGAGCCGGATCCGGCCGAGCGAGGACTTTGACAGCTCCGCATGGAGCTCTTTCGGCGCGTTGGCGTCGACCCATTTGCGCGCGGTCTCGCGAAAGGCGGCTTCCTGCGGCGTGTCGTCGAAATTCATTTTCGAACTCTCCTCTCTCGTGCCCCGGACGCAGCGCAGCGCCTAAGCGGTGCGCTGCAGAGCCGGGGCCCATTGTGGCTTTCTGGGTCCCGGCTCTGCGAAGCAGCGCGGCGCGCTGCATCGCGTCCGGGACACGATCAGTTTCTTCCCTTGGTCGGGATCTTGTTGAACGGCACGTCCTTGTCGACACGGATGTCGCCGGGCAGGCCCAGCACGCGTTCCGCGATGATGTTGCGCATGATCTCGTCAGTGCCGCCTTCGACACGGGTGCCGGGCGCCCGCAACAGCATCGCCTGGAAACGCCCGGCGACCTCGGCATCCTC
>NZ_JBFULT010000851.1:0-2179 GCF_054049755.1 Bradyrhizobium sp. P5_C11_2 | reverse complement strand
CAGCTTGGCGGCGAGGCGACCGTCGACTTCCTGCCGCGCGGCGTCGTCTGCACGATCAGCTTCGCGCTGGACGACGTGCGCTGAACGGACTGAAGGACTCTTAGGGGCGACACCAACCGCTCATGGCGACCGCTGGCGCAAGCCGAACGGTTGGCAGCGCCAGGCATCCAGTCTACCATCAAGCGTTTTTATTTTGATTTGGCGGGGACCTATGCGTCGCTTTTCGTCGTTGGGGCTGTTGTGCCTCCTGCTTTGCTCACTTTGCTCTCTTCCTTCACGTGCCGCCGAAGGAGACCTGCAAAAGCTCTTGCGCCTCTACCAGGAGGCCATGGCCGATGGAAGATACGTACAGGCCATCGAGTATGCGAAGACGTGGCAAGCCATCGCGTTGCCGCGCACGAACAAGAAATATCCACCCACCGCCGTCCGCGCCGTTTCCGAAGACAACATCGCCCGGGCGTATCTCCAGCTCGGCGACTACAGCAAGGCCGAAGAATTATCGCGCAGCGCCATCAGGAACGGAGAGCAGGCGTTCGGCGCCGACAATCCCATGATCGGGGAGATCCTTGCCGGTCTCGGCAACACGCTGAACCTGACCGGCGACTATCAAGAGGCCTTGAAGATTCATCTTCGCAGCCTCGAGCTGTTCGGCCGCACGACGCAAGGCAAGGAGTACAAGAACTTCGCGCTAGCGCAGACGTATTCGAATCTCGGCAATGTCTACAGCAACCTGGGCCGCTGGAAAGAGTCCGAGGAAGCATACAACGCCGGACTGACGGTTATGAGCGCGGTGTCGAAGATCCGGCCCGGAAGCTACAATCCGGAGACAAGCCTTGCCGCGACGGAAACTGTCCGCGGCAGGAACGATCGCATGGTGACGATGCTCATGAACAATCTCGGCTCACTCCTCAGAGAGGAGGAGCGTTACGAGGAAGCGGAGACGTTGCTCAAGCGGGCGCTGGCCATGGACGAGACCATCAAGGGACCCAATCACCCGGATCTGGCCAATCCATTGCAGAACCTCGCCGTCGTTTATACGGAGCTGAGAGAGTTCGACAAAGCCGCCCCGTTATTCCGCCGGGCATCGCGGATCGGAAACAACCCGACTGCCATGGCGAGGGCGGCGCTGGGCATGGGCAAGCTGGAGAAGCTGCGCGGCAACATGGATGCTGCTCAAGGGGAGTATCTCAAGTCATTGGACTACTTTGGGCAGGCTTTTGGGATGTCTTCCTTCATCCGGTGCGCGCCGCTGCTTCCGCTTGGTCAGATCGCATTGGCGTCCGGGAAATATTCACAGGCCGAGAGATATGCCGGGCAATGCCTGGAGCTCATCAAGGTGCCGGACACCGAACGTGAACTCTACATCGCCGAGGCCTATGAGATCATGGCGGGCGCCTCGTTGAAGCGAGGTGATCTCACTGATGCGATCGAGCGCTCGCGAAAGTCGATCGAGATCCGCCAAAGATTGCGCGACCATGTTGGGGGCGACACGATCACGGAAGGCGTGGAGAAGCATCTCGCCTTGCTTGAACAAGGGCGTGATGCGAACGTCGCCGGTGGCCCGGCGCGACTGTCCGCCGAGGCTTTCGAGGCTGCGCAGTTGCCGCTCCGCTCGACGACCGCGGCGGCACTGCAGTCGATGGGGCAGCGAGCGGCTGCCGGCTCTCCCGAGCTCGCCGGCCTCGTTCGCTCGGAGCAGGATCTGAACGGCGAGGTCGAGTCTCTGAGAAAGAGACTGGCCGATGGACTGGCCAGATCCGAGACGGAACGCAATGCCGCACTCATCGCTCAACAGCGGCAAACACTGGCAGCGAAGGAGGCCGAGCTCAACAGGATCAAGAGCAGCATCGCCGCCAAATCCCCGTCCTTTGTCGAGCTGACGTCGACCAGCGTTGTGAAGGGTGCTGAGGCGCAGCAACTTCTTTCCCCCGATGAAGCACTCGTGTTCTGGTCGCTGGGCCAGAGCAAGGGATATGTATTCGCGGCAACCAGGGAGCAGTTGATCTGGAAGAGCATCCCGCTCAGCCGAAGTGCCGCGGCTCAGAGGGTTGCCAGCTTCCGCAAGGGCCTCGGTGTGGATGACACGGAGATCTTCGATCTCGCCCGGGCCTTTGAACTCTACCGCGACCTGTTCGGCGCCCTTGACGAGCTGATCAAGGACAAGCGGCACTGGATCCTC
>NZ_JBFULT010000850.1:0-2180 GCF_054049755.1 Bradyrhizobium sp. P5_C11_2 | reverse complement strand
TTTTTAGTATCTCTTGCATCGCATTCGATCGTCGCACGAGAACGGCGCTCCCCCCGGGGCGGTGAATTGCGCATCTTCGGATTTCGCCTCACGAATTCGAGATTTAGTTCCCGCTGGTTTACTACCTGATGGTGTTATGCGCCCAACGGTGTATAGTTGGGTGCACCAAGGGCGTGTCCGCTCATCCGGTTCTGGTATGAAGGCCGGCGGGGCGGCAAAGCAGTTCACGATATTGGATTCAATGTTGGGAGTTGCTTGAGAAGAGTGAGTGCGTACCGTGAAGTTGCATAGCGCTCCAGCCAGCGAGTCGAATCGAGCCAGTGTCGGCGAATGGCTGCGGATTGGTCTGGAAGAAGCGAGCGACCGGCGGTACTGGATGTTCGCGACCGATCTTCTTTTTGCAGTCCGACCCTCGCACCGACGGCGATTTGTGTACGAAGGGATAAACCCGGCGTTCGAATCCTGTCTTGGCATCTCGTCGGACGAAATCCGGGAGATGGACGTGTCGGCCTGTTTGGGCCGGGAAGACGCCGTCCCCGTCTGCGATGCCCTTCATGCCTGTCTCGCCGAAGGATCGGAGGTCAGAATTCGCCATAGCCTCGCGTTCGGCGGCCCGCGACGTGCGATCGAGACGGTCGTTGTTCCGGTCCGCGATGCCGCCACCGGCAGCATGGTCCGCCTGATCGGAAGTCATCGCGTCCTGCGCGAAGGCCCGATCAATGACACCGTTCAGGAGATCGTCGACGCGCGCATCAATGTCCAACTCATGTCGATTCAGGAGGACATCCAGCAAAGGATAGCATCGGATCTCCACGATTCGACCTGCCAGCATTTGATCGCAGCCAGCCTGGGCCTCATGCGAATCCGAGCCGATCTGGGCGACCCCGTCGGTGTCGAGCGGCTTTGCGACGACATCGACGTATCGATCGATGAAGCGCTCAGGGAGATCCGGACCTTTGCCTATCTGTTGCATCCCCAGGACCTGACGATCCACGGACTGAAAGCCACGATCGAGCAATATGCCAAGGGGTTCGCGGCGCGTACCTCGCTCCAGGTCAGCACCAGGATCGCGTCAGATGTGGGTCGATTGCCTTACGAGAAGCAGCGCTCGCTGCTGCGGGTCGTTCAGGAAGCCCTGACGAACGTCTTCCGTCATGCCAAGGCGACGGAAGTGGAGATCGTCCTTGCGGTATCGGACGGCAATGTCCGGCTGACGATCAGCGACGATGGTCGCGGCATGCCGATCGATCCGTCGAGATCCGGCGGCTTGGCAATATCGGCCGGCGTTGGAATTCCCGCAATGCGGGCGCGGCTGCAGCAGATCGGAGGCACGCTCGAGATCCGGTCCGGTCCTGGCATGCGGCGCTCGGGCACCGTGTTGTCCGCGGTGTTTCCGCACGATTTCGTCAACAACCGGCGCAGCCGGCAGAAGGTCACCTCGGTTATCCAGGCTCACTCAGGCATTCCCTGAAAGCAAAACACTGACCGGCCGGTGCGGGAGGAATTGGCGTCTGTCCAGCCTCGCACCGTGCAAACGACCTGGAGGTTCTGCCATGAAGCGGTTTCTTATCGCTGACGATCATGAAGCGGTGCGGTCGGGGCTGAGAGCGGTGTTGCAACAACGGGTCGACTGGGAGGTCGTCGCCGAGGCGAATGACGGCAGCAAAGCGGTTGCCGCGGCCATCAAGAGCCGACCCGACGTTGCGATCGTCGATTTTTCCATGCCGCGGATGACGGGCGTGGAGGTCGCACGGCGGATCAAGGATTATCCGCTGCAGACGGAGGTGCTGATCTTCACGGTGCACAACTCCGGTCTGCTCGCCCAACAGGCGTTCCAGGCCGGCGCCCGCGCGTTCCTGGTGAAGTCGGATGCAAACAAGCTGCTATTGGCGGCCGTTGAATCGCTTCTGGTGCACAAGCCGTTCTGCACCAGAAGCTGCGTGAATGAGCTGGATGCCGGATCGGGCGCCGATGTGGACAAGCACCAGGGGCTCACGCCCCGGGAACAGCTCGTCATCAAGCTGGTTGCGGAGGGCAACAGCAACAAGGGCATCAGCGCCATCCTGAACCTCAGCGTCAAGACGACCGAGGCGCACCGGGCCGCCGCGATGCGCAAGCTGGACGTGAATTCAACCGCGGGGCTGGTCCGCTACGCGGTTCGGGCGGGGCTTGTCGAGGCG
>NZ_JBFULT010000849.1:0-2182 GCF_054049755.1 Bradyrhizobium sp. P5_C11_2 | reverse complement strand
GGCCAGGCGGACGGGCTCAGGCAGCTTCGTGCTGCCCGACACGTCGTCGGCGCAGGAGACGCGCGCGGCCGCAGCGCCAAAGGCCACGGCCAACATCGACGCGCTGCTCGCGATGCAGGGCATCGAGGAGGATCCGGTCGAGCGCCGCAAGCGCTCGGTCGTCCGCGGCAAGACCGCACTCGACGTGCTCGACGATCTCAAGATGGGACTGTTGTCGGGCAATCTCGACGCCTCGACCGTCATGCGCCTGCGCGACGCCGCAGCGAACCTGAAGTCGTCCTCCGGCGATCCCGGCCTCGATTCCGTGCTCTCCGAGATCGAGCTGCGCGTCGAGGTCGAGCTGGCGAAGGCCGGGCAGGCGTAGTCGTTATCCGTCACCCCCGCGCAACGGCGAAGCCGTTGTCGCTGGAGGTGCGCGCCCTGCAAAGCAGGGCAAGCCTCGAAGGGCGACGGCCCCCGCTGAAGCATCCTGGCCGTACATCCTTCGAGGCTCGCTGCACGGTGCTGCGCACCGCGCTGCTCGCACCTCAGGATGACGGGTCTTCTATTGGCCCGGTTCACCCCCTACGCCGCTTGCTCTTTCTGCTGTGAATCGTAGCGGCGCTGGGCGGCGAGCACGTCCTTCAGATTGTGCTCGGCCCAATCGCGCAGGGGATCGACCGCGGCGGCGAGCGTTACGCCGAGCTGCGTGATCGAATACTCCACCGTCACCGGCACGGTCGCGATGGCGCGGCGCCTGATGAGGCCGTCGCGTTCGAGCGATTTGAGAACCTGGCTCAGCATCTTCTGCGAGATGCCTTCAATCGTGCGGCGCAACTGATTGAAGCGCATCGGCTCCTCGCGCAGCAGCAACAGGATCAGCACCGCCCATTTATCGCCGATCCGGTCGAGGATCTGGCGGGTCGGGCAATTGGCGGCATAGACGTCAGGCTTCATCGCTCGCTCCTCGCAATCTGTTCCGGGTTACCTCTGTGTAATCAGGTAAGCACAAAGTGCTCTCTTAACACCAGCATCCTTTGCGATATCTAGTCACTACTAGTTACCACAGAAGCAAAGGAGCCTTCCATGAAAATCGCAGTTGCCGGCGCCTCGGGCCGGGCCGGATCCGAGATCACCAAGGAACTGTCCCGTCGCGGCCACAGCGTCACCGCCATCGCGCGGAATCCCGAGAAGATCGCGGGCCTGCCGAACGTCACACCGACCAAGGGTGACGTGCTCGACCAGGCCGGCCTGAGCAGGCTGTGGGCCGGGCACGACGTCGCCGTGAGTTCCGTGCACTTCCTGGCCAGCGATCCGCACAAGCTGATCGGCGCGGCCAAGGACTCGAAGGTGGGGCGCTATCTCGTCGTCGGCGGGGCCGGCAGCCTGGAGGTCGCTCCCGGCGTGAAACTGGTCACAACCCCTGGTTTTCCAGCCCAATATAAGGCCGAGGCCGAGGCGGGCTCCACGTTTCTGGACCTGCTGCGGCAGGAAAAGGACCTGAACTGGACCTTCATCTCGCCGTCGGCGCTGTTCGTCGAGGGGGAGCGGACGGCCAGGTTCCGGCTCGGGACCGACCAGCTTCTCGCAGATGCGAGCGGGAAAAGCTGGATCACCTTCGCCGACTACGCCATTGCGCTCGCTGACGAGATCGAGCGTCCCGCCCATTTGAGGCAGCGCTTCACGGTCGGCTACTGAGTTCTCGGCCGCCCCCGGGCTCTTCCGGATAAACCTTCCTGTGCAAGGGTTTGGGGGCGGTAACCGAGTGATTAAGGAAACATTGTCTGTCACAGGAGGCCGCTATATAACGCCCGGCTCAACGGACCCCGTTCCGTTCGCGAGTCGTTGATTAAGAAGATAGGCCGCCCTTGGAAAAGTTGAAAAACTACCGACCGACCGAAAAAGAGCCTTTCATGAACGACCGGCAGAAGGAGTACTTCCGTTTGAAGCTCCTTGCCTGGAAGGATGAGATCCTCAAAGAGTCCAAGCTCACCCTGCAAGCCTTGCAGGAGGAGAACGTCAACCACCCCGATCTCGCCGATCGGGCTTCGTCCGAAACCGACCGTGCCATCGAACTCCGCGCCCGCGACCGCCAGCGCAAGTTGATCGCCAAGATCGACGCCGCGCTCCAGCGTATCGAGGACAACACCTACGGCTATTGCGAGGAGACCGGCGAGCCGATCTCGTTGAAGCGGCTCGAGGC
>NZ_JBFULT010000848.1:0-2187 GCF_054049755.1 Bradyrhizobium sp. P5_C11_2 | reverse complement strand
TCCGCGGAGCTAGCCTGGATTGCTTCGTCGCAAGAGCTCCTCGCAATGACGAGATTGGGGCGCTCATGACTGTCACCGCCGGCATAGCGCGTGTTCCACGTGAAACGGCTTGGAACCCGGCTCAGCCTGTTTCACGTGAAACAACCAAGAAGCGGAACAAGCGCTAATCCTACAATGAAGAACTAGCGCTACTTTCCGATGCAGAATTTCTGGAAAATGGCGCCAAGGACGTCCTCGACGTCCACCCGGCCCAACAGCCGGCCCAGGGCATAGGCTGCGGCGCGCAGCTCTTCGGCGGCGAGTTCCTCGCCCTCTTCTACAAGCTCCAGACTCCGGCGCAAGCTGTCTGACGCCTGGCGCAGCAGGTCCCGCTGGCGCGCCCGGGTCACCAACGCACCCTCGCTTGTTCCAAAGAACTCCGAGGCGAATTTCACCAGCGCGTCGACCAGCTCGGGAATGCCATCGCCYCGGCTGGCCGAGATCCCGAACTCGCCGCCTGGCCCGCCGCCGGCGTCAACGAGGTCGATCTTGTTGCGCACGATCCAGACCGAGCCGCCGGACCGATCGATCTTGCCGGACGCCTTCCGCAGCGATCGCATTGCCTCGGGATCGATGGCCTGCCGTCCTTCCGCCAGCCACAGCACCAGGTCGGCGTCCTCGGCCCGCGCCCGGGCCCGCCGCACACCCTCCTGCTCTACCGGATCATCGGTCTCGCGAATGCCGGCGGTGTCGATCACCGTGACGGGATAACCGTCGAGATCGAGCTGCACCTCGATCACGTCGCGCGTCGTGCCGGCATGCGGCGAAACGATCGCGACGTCGCGGCGCGCGAGCTGGTTGATCAGCGTCGACTTGCCGACATTCGGCTCGCCCGCGATCGCAACCACCAGGCCGTCACGCAGGCGTTCAGAATGTCCCTGCGCCGCAAGGACTTTTGTGATTTCTTCATGCAGCGCTTTGATCGCCTTCACGGCCGGCGCCCTCAGCTCCGCGGGCACATCGCCCTCATCGGAAAAATCGATGCCGGCCTCGATCAGCGCCGAGGCCTCGATGATACGCTCGCGCCAGTCGCGCGCACGATCGCCCAGCAGGCCCTGCAACTGCCGCAGCGCTTGGCGCCGCTGCCGGTCGGTGTCGGCGTGGATGAGATCGTCGAGGCCCTCGGCCTCGGTCAGATCGAGCTTGCCGTTCTCGAAGGCGCGCCGCGTGAACTCGCCGGGCTCGGCCGCCCGGACATTCTGAATTTCAGAAATTGCGGCGAGGAGCGCCGACAGCACGGCACGGCCGCCATGGACGTGAAATTCGGCGACGTCCTCGCCGGTCGCGCTAGCCGGCCCCGGAAACCACAGCACGACCGCATCGTCGATCGGCTGCCCTTTCCGGTCCCGGAGCAGCCGGCGGCCCGCGAGCCTGGGCGCAGGCAGCTTCCCCGCGAGTGTCGTCAGCGCGGGCCCTGCCTGCGGGCCGGAGACCCGCACGACGGCGATCGCGCTCGGAGGCCTGCCTGACGACAGCGCAAAGATGGTCTGGTCCCGCGGGTGCATGGCCTATTTGTCCGGCTACCGGCGAAAAGGCAAATATCGTTTCATGACCGCGAGACCTTCGTTTGCTGCGATTATCCCGCAGCAAACGCTCTATGTTGCGTTGCAGCATAAGGACGCTGCATTTTGCTGCGGGTTTTCCCAGCTCAACCCACCCAGGCGTGGCCGATAAAGAATATCAGTGAGTAAAACCAAATACTTGATTGACATCCCGAGAACCTGTCGGGCGCTCCTTTTGCTGCACTTTGCTGCAGCAAAGCCGCACAAAACGAAAAGGGCGCCCGAAGGCGCCCTCTGATCCCTTGCTGCGGCCAGCTCAGGTGTTCATCGAGTCGAAGAACTCGGAATTGCTCTTGGTCGAGCGCAGCTTGTCGAGCAGGAAGTCGATCGCATCCATCGTCCCCATCGGGTTCAGGATGCGGCGGAGCACGTACATCTTCTTGAGCACCTGCGGATCGGTGATGAGCTCCTCCTTGCGGGTGCCGGAGCGGGAGATGTCGATCGCCGGGAAGGTCCGCTTGTCCGAGACCTTGCGGTCCAGGATCAGCTCCGAGTTGCCGGTGCCCTTGAACTCTTCGAAGATGACTTCGTCCATGCGGCTGCCGGTATCGACCAGCGCGGTCGCGATGATGGTCAACGAGCCGCC
>NZ_JBFULT010000847.1:0-2194 GCF_054049755.1 Bradyrhizobium sp. P5_C11_2 | reverse complement strand
GGCTCTGCCTGGCAGGGACACGATTCGGCTCACACGGTTGTTACGATTCTTGTCTTCGCGGCGGTGCTCCAGCTTGGCTATATCGGCGGCGCGCTTCTGATCCGCCCGCGAACATCGGCCTATCGCACCAAGGCTGCTGCGCCGTCATTCGACAGCCAGAGCTTCGGCTGATCGGGCGGGATCGGCGATTCGTCGAATCGCGCAGGTGATCGATATGGGCAATCATTCGCACGCGCTGGGAAAAAAGTGGCTCGTGCCGCCCCGATTTCGTCGATAGCATATTGACATCACGGGCGAAGCTCTCTGAAAGAGTTGGACCCCATGCCCACGCCTGCGCCCCAAATTTCGCCTCGGCCGAAACTACCGAACGGCGTGCGCATCTATGCGATGAGCGACATCCACGGCTGCGCGCACCTGCTCGAGCAGATGTTCGCCGTCATCGATGCGGACATGGCGAACAGCCGTCCATATCGCGCGATCGAGGTCTTCCTCGGCGACTACATCGACCGCGGACCGGACTCGCGCCACACCCTCGATCTCCTGATCAGGCGCAGCCGCCGTCGCAACACGGTCTTTCTCAAGGGCAATCACGAGGCCTATTTCACCTCGGTGCTGGACGATCCCTCGCGCGTCACCGAATGGTTTCAATTCGGCGGCCTCCAGACCCTGATGTCGTACGGCGTGTCGGCCGCGCCGGGGATCGGCAAGGACGAGCAGTCCGATCTCGTGCGTGAGCTCGCATCCGCGATGCCGCCACAGCATATCGAATTCCTGCGTCAGTTGCGGCCAACCTTCACATGCGGCGACTTCTTCTTCGTCCATGCCGGGGTCCGTCCGGGGATTCCCCTGTCCGAACAGCGCGAGTCCGACCTGTTGTGGATCAGGGACGAATTTCTCCAGAGCAAGAGACGCTTCGGCAAATACGTCGTGCACGGCCATACGCCGGTGCGGCAGGCCGAACTGCTCGAAAACCGGGCCAACATCGACACCGGGGCATATGCCACCGGCAACCTGACGCTGCTGTCCATCCAGGGCAACAGCATGCTTGCGATCTAGCCACTGCACGCCGTTGGCGGTGGCGCCTGCCGCAACCGTCAGTTGGTGCTGCTTGTCGATGGCCGGTATTCTGGAAAGCGGCTGAGCATCGCGGCCTTCAGAAATTTGAAATGGGCGATCGAGGCGCTCAGCTCCTTGAGCCGGCGCTGGCCGTTCAAGATCTCCTTGTCGAAGAGATCCTGGTGATGGCTGTCGAGCGGTTCCCGCTCGAGATATTCGTCATCGCCATTGCCGAAGGTCACCGCTGCCCGCGCCAGCACATCTTCGACCCGCCGATTGAGGCCCGTCTGCTCCAGCTCGGCCGCATGGAGCGCATCCTCGATCGCGACCATGATGGCATCGATGCGCGCCTGATCGGTTTCAGCGTCGCGCTGGGGCGAGCGCGCCCGAAAGATTTGCTCGCCTCCAAAACGATCTCTGAGAAAATTCTGGGTGCGAGCCCGCAGGAACAGTTGGAACATGCGCGCATTTCCGGTTCGAAGGACAGACCAGAAAATGGATCCTGGATAGTTAATAAAGGCTGAATCCTCCGGACCGCTCCGCCCGGCTTTGCGCCATCCAGGCCTTCCAGGCGCCCTCGTGCTTCTCATAGAGCTCCAGCCAGCGCTGCCCACCGGCATCCAGCCACACTTCGCGGCCCTCAGGCGCGGCCCGCCTGGCTGCCGGATCTGGCGTCTGCGCGCTGTCGAGTCGCTCGAATTCGAACGTCTCCTCGAGTGTCAGACCGATCAGGACGCGCCGGCCGCCAGCATCGACGAAATATCGCCGCGGCGCATTGTTGGTCGGGCTAGTCATGGCGCCCCCTTCTTTCGCGATCCGCGCGCCGGTCAGCGTCGGAAGCAGGCCGATTGCAGACCCGTATGCGTCCTGCAAGATTCATGCGTCTCCTGATCGCCATGTGCCCCAGAGGTGTCCGTGCGAAAGTTGTAAATCCTCGAAATACCCGCCGCGCCGGACGCCCGTGTTCGCGACGCAGCATTCTCATCTTCGAGTTGTGTCGAGATCATGATGAGCGCCGCTGATTTTCTTGTCACGCGCGAGATTTTTTGGGCAGCACCGTGCATGCGAAATGTTCGCGAGTGCTTCAGCTGAAGAACCACAGGAACAATCTCACCAGCAACAGCGTGATGAAATAAAC
>NZ_JBFULT010000846.1:0-2203 GCF_054049755.1 Bradyrhizobium sp. P5_C11_2 | reverse complement strand
CGTTCACCCACTATCCCATCGACTCGACATTTGGGGGGGATCGATGCCGGCGTTCCGCTTTAAGAAATCCTTGGGCACCGCAATCCTCGGGATTGCCCTGGCCGTCCTGGTCCAGCCGCGCGCCGGCTTCGCCTACACCCAGGAGGAGCAGCAGGCCTGCTCGCCGGACGCGATGCGGCTGTGCGGCGAGTTTGTTCCGAACGTCGATGCCATCACCGCCTGCATGATCAGGAAGAAGGCGCAGCTGTCGCCGCAATGCAAGGTGTTCTTCCGGCAGGGACCGGAGCCGGGCGAGGCCCGCGCCGGCAAGCCGACCAACATTGCGCCGAAGACCGCGAAGAAGAGCGCCAAGCCGGCGACCAAGAAGAAAAAGACCAGCGAGGGCTGAGCGCCGCCTCCGTCGAGAAGACGCGATCACCAGCTTGCGACAGCCTGGGACTCCTTTTGTTCACGGGCCAGCGCACATCCTTGCAGCAATTGCGACGCGAACGACGGAAGAGACTCGCTCCGGGATTTGCCCGGTCAGGTTGCGTTGCGGTTTTTCCCGCGGCGCTGCTCGAAAAGCCACGATTTCCTGGGTAAAAGGCGCTTCGTGACAGTTTGTGTCGAGCGTCGCGCGAAGCAGTGTGACTCAAAAGCCGCCACGCCTTGTTATTTCGTGGCTACAACGCAACTCTCGATAAATTTTTCTTTCACGAATCAGCGCGGTGATTCATTTTCGCGGCCTAGGGTCAATCTGGAGGCCAAGGTATGAACGTTATTGTTTTTGCATCGCGTAAAGGCGGCTCGGGCAAGAGTACCCTGGCTGCACATCTCGCCGCGCAGATCAAGGCGACGAAGCCTATCCTGCTCGTCGATGCGGATCCGCAGGGGTCGCTCACGCTGTGGCACAAGCTGCGTGGCACCAACGAGCCGCCGATCAAGTCTGCGGTGAATTCGGTCAGCGGCATCGTCTCCGCTGCCAAGCGCGACGGATATGAATGGGTGTTGATCGACACGCCGCCGAATCTGTCGGCCGTCGTCGACGACGCGATCAGGAACGCCACCATGGTGGTCATTCCTGCGCGCCCCGGCGTGTTCGACGTCAATGCGGTGCAGGAAACCATCCAGATGTGCCGCGCGGCGCGCAAGCCCTATGCGGTCGTGCTCAACGGTGCGCCGGCGCGCCGTGACGAGTCCGAGAGCCCGATCGTCACCATCGCCCGCGAGGCGCTGGCCAAATTCCGCGCTCCGGTGTGGGGCGGCCAGATCACCAACCGTTCGGATCTGCTGATGGCGCTGAGCCACGGCGAAGGCGCGCGGGAATATCAGGCCGAGAGCCGGGCGGCTCAGGAAATTGCAAGGCTGTGGGCGGCGATCGAGCGTTCGGTCAAGGCGATCCGTGGCACGGCGTCGGCTTCCGGCACGATGCACAAGCAGGCCGCGTAATTTTCAATAGTCCATTTGCCCGACAAGAAACGCGCGGCGGTCCGCGCGTTTTGCGTTTCTGCCTTCACCCGTCATTCCGGGATGGCGCGAAGCGCCAGACCCGGAATCTCGAGATTCTCAGGTGCGCAATTGCGCACCGTAATTCGCCCTTCGGGCGCTCCGGAATGACGAGATCAACGCTACGCCACCATCAGCATGTAGAACACGATGACCGGCGACATCGTCAGGATCACCGACCAGATGCCGACGGCCCAGAGAATGTCCCCGGTGGTAAAGCTCTGCTGTCCGGCGTCATAATGTGACGCCACATCATTCTGACTATTCACAAACGCCCCCGCGATTTCTTCGCTTATGGGCGTCAACGCTAGGCGGGATGTTTTAAAATTCCGCGTCGCAATCCCGCGCGCATTTGGACACAGGCGCTACCACGGATTAACCATCCCAGCGCGGCCGGCGTCAGCCGACCAGCCAGACGCGAAACAGCAGCACCGGCATCAGGCCGAGCATCACGGCCCAGAAGCCGAACGACGACACCACCAGAATTCCCCGCAAGAGATCGGCCGGCGCGAAATTGTCCGCGGCCGTCGGCCGGGTACGATGCCCCATGGTATTCCCCCTCTGAAAGACTTTGGACGAAAACGCTAGGCGCGATCGCGTAAACGAGTCGTGGATGCGCCATGCGGCAGCTGCGAAGGCCATTCGGGGGAGGTTAACCACGGGCACGCTCTATCACTCCCTCGCCCCGTTCTTACGGGGAGAGGGTGGGGTGAGGGGC
>NZ_JBFULT010000845.1:0-2212 GCF_054049755.1 Bradyrhizobium sp. P5_C11_2 | reverse complement strand
GATCGAGGCCGTCGTTCATGGCCTGGCCTACGATGCGCTGATCGGGTACGGCGGATGCGACAAGACGCTTCCCGGCGTGATGATGGGAATGGTCCGCTGCAACGTGCCATCCATCTTCATCTATGGCGGCAGCGCGCTGCCGGGCCGCGTCGATGGGCGGACTCTAACGGTGCTCGATTCCTATGAGGCCGTCGGCAGCTTCATGACCGGAGAGATCGATGGGGCCACGCTCGAACGCATCGAGCGTGCGTGTCTGCCGACGATCGGAGCTTGTGCCGGCCAATTCACCGCGRACACGATGGGGATGGTGTCGGAGGCGATGGGCCTCACCATTCCCAACGTCTCGATGGTCCCCGGCGTTTATGCCGAACGGGCGCAGATATCCCGGCGTGCCGGGCGGCTGGTGATGGAGATGCTGGAGCGCGGCGGACCGCTGCCGCGCGACATCGTGACGCGGAAGGCTCTGGAGAACGGCGCCGCAATCGTTGCCGCGACGGGCGGTTCGACCAACGCCGCACTGCACCTGCCGGCGATCGCGAACGAGGCCGGCATCGCATTCACGATCGACGATGTCGGGGAGGTCTTTGCCAGGACGCCGCTGATTGGAAACCTGCGTCCCGGTGGTAAGTACACAGCGAAGGATGTCTACGATATCGGCGGCGCCGCTGTCGTGATCCGCGAGCTCATTCAAAGCGGACACATCGATGGCAGCTGTCTGACCATCACCGGCCGCACGCTTGCGGAAGAGTATGGCGCGGCCAACGCGCCCGATGGGGAGGTCGTATACGCGGCACGTGCGCCGATCATGCCCGACGGTGGCGTGGCCGTACTGAAGGGAAATCTCTGTCCCGACGGTGCGGTGATCAAGGTTGCAGGTCTGAAGAGCCAGTTGTTCGAGGGCGTGGCGCGGGTGTTTGAGGACGAGGAAGCTTGCGTCGCGGCGGTACGCGACCGCAGCTACAAGGCGGGCGAGGTGCTGGTGATCCGCAACGAAGGGCCGGTCGGCGGTCCCGGCATGCGCGAGATGCTCGGCGTCACCGCACTGATCTACGGTCAGGGTATGGGCGAGAAGGTTGCTTTGATCACGGATGGACGGTTTTCCGGTGCAACCCGCGGCATGTGCGTTGGTTACGTGTCCCCCGAAGCATTTGTTGGCGGCCCGCTAGCGCTTGTCTGCGACGGCGACAGGATCCGGATCGACGCGGCCGGCCGTCGCATGGACGTGCTGGTCGACGAGCACGAACTCGCGGCGCGACGACGCAATTGGAAGCCGCGGCCGCCGCGTCATCGTGCCGGAGCGCTCGCGAAATATGCGCGTCTGGTTGGCCAGGCACCGGGTGGAGCAGTTACGCATGAGGGCCCGGCAGAATGGCCCTGGTTCGAATGATGCGCTACGCCCGTGCGAAAACGACCACTTGCTTGGCAAGTTTCTTGCTAAGCTCTTGTCGCTGATGGAGGACATTCAGCAGGTCAGTTGCGCGATGTTCGCGTCCGAGTGAGGCGAGAGACGGGATGAAGGTAGTGCCTTCGAGATCGAGCGAATGGGTGAGACCGGTGACGCCACAACAGCCGGCTTCTGCGATCATCGAGATCGACCGCGTCTCGCAGGTTTTTCAGACCTCGGCGCGCAAGGATCATGTGGCGTTATCGGACATCTCCCTGACGATCGAAGAGGGAGCGTTTGTCTCCATCCTTGGTCCGTCCGGGTGCGGCAAGTCAACGCTTCTTTACATCGTTGGAGGCTTCGTCAATCCGACGCGCGGGGCGGCGAAGATGAAAGGTAAAGCGATCACAGGGCCCGGCCCCGATCGCGGACCGGTGTTTCAGGAGTTCGCGCTGTTTCCCTGGAAGACCGTGCTGGGCAACGTGATGTACGGTCCGCGCCAGCAAGGCGTAAGGACGACTGAGGCGGAAGCGCAAAGCCGGGCCTTGATCGAGATGGTCGGTCTCAAGGGCTACGAGAACTTCTATCCCAAGGAGCTGTCGGGCGGCATGAAGCAGCGCGTGGCACTGGCCCGGACGCTCGCTTACCATCCCGAAGTCCTGTTGATGGACGAGCCATTCGGCGCGCTTGACGCTCACACCCGGACGCGCCTCCAGAACGATCTCTTGAACATCTGGGAGCGTGACCGCAAGACAGTGTTGTTTGTCACCCATTCGGTCGACGAAGCCGTCTTCCTGTCCGACAAGGTCGTCATGATGTCGAAGTCTC
>NZ_JBFULT010000844.1:0-2222 GCF_054049755.1 Bradyrhizobium sp. P5_C11_2 | reverse complement strand
GAGATCGCGCAGGTGATGGACACCACGGTGGCTGCGGTCGAGTCCCTGCTCAAGCGCGGTCGCCAGCAGCTTCGCCAGCTGCTGCGCAAGCACGAGCGCGACATCCGCACCGCATTTACCGACTGCTAACCATAAAATTGGCTCTGCGAAAATTTTCGCGCCTGATCTGCTTGCGCTCCGTCGTTTGAGCGAACGGACGGGGCTGCGGTCCGCGTCGTCAATCGTCTTCAACGATGCGGCACGCCATGCCCATCAGCACAGGAGCTTCCAATGCCCGCAATCAACACCAATACGGCCGCCAACGCCGCGGTCCGCTATCTCAACATCAATTCCGCGCAGGAGAGCAGCTCGCTCTCGAAGCTGTCGAGCGGCTCGCGCATCACCTCGGCGTCCGACGACGCCGCCGGCCTTGCGATCTCCACGCGCATCTCCTCGGACGTCACCACGCTGCAGCAGGCCGCGACCAACGCCTCGCAGGCCACCGCGATCCTTCAGACAGCCGACGGCGGCGCCTCGAACATCTCCGACATTCTCGCGCGCATGAAGTCGCTGGCCTCCGAATCGGCCTCGGGCACCACGACCGACTCCAGCCGCGCCTATATCCAATCGGAATTCTCGCAGCTCAACGACGAAATCGACTCGATCTCGACCGGCACCCGCTACTCCAGCCAGAGCCTGCTCGACGGCACCAGCGTGTTTTCGTCCGGCGTGTCCGTGCTGGTCGGCTCGGACGGCTCCGACACCATCACCATCACGCTGACCAGCCTGACGGCGTCGTCGCTCGCCGTCACCTCGCTCGACGTCAGCACCCAGTCCGGCGCGACCTCGGCGCTCGACGCCCTCGATACCGCGATCGACACGGTCTCCGCCGCGCGCGCCTCGATCGGCGCGCAGGAGTCGCGGTTCAACTTCTCGTCGGATTCGATCTCGACCCAGACGCAGAATCTCCAGTCGGCAAACTCCGCGATCAAGGACGTCGATATCGCGGCCGAGCAGTCCAAGCTGTCGTCGGCCGAGGTGAAGACCCAGGCTGCGGTGTCGGCGCTGGCCGCCGCCAATCAGATGCCGCAGTACCTCCTCAAGCTCCTCGGCTAAGGCGCCGAGCCGAAACGATCGTCATACCAGGCCGGCGTGATGCCGGCCTGGTCCACCTCGCGATGAATCGGGCAGCACAGTGACCAGCGTCAGTTCGAGCACCAGCAGCACGAGCTCCTCGGCCGCGTCGGTCACGACCAGTGGAACCACCAATTCGAGCAGCATCGATTGGACCGCGCTGATCCAATCCGCCGTCGACGCCAAGACCGCGCAGGCGACGACGATATCGACCACGATTACCAACAACGAGGCCAAGATCACGGCCTATCAGACGCTCCAGAGCGATCTGAAGACGTTGTATTCGGGGCTGGCGTCGCTTTCGACTGCGGTGGTCAACTCGCTTTCCAGCAGTGCATTTGCGACGCGCGCGGCGAGCATCAGTTCCACCGGCGACGTGAGCGCCTCGTCGGCGCTCTCCATGACCATCAAGAGCGGGGCGGCGGTCGGCGACCACACGCTGACGATCAGTCAGCTCGCCACCGCGCAGAAGGTGGCCGGTACGTCGCAGTCGAGCCAAACCGACGAGCTCGGCTACTCCGGCACGTTTTCAATCGGCCTTGAGGGCGGCAGCACGGCCGACATCAGCGTCACCAGCACGATGTCGCTTCAGGACATCGTCGACACCATCAACGCCCAGACCTCGACCACCAATGTGCAGGCCTCGATCGTCCAGGTCTCGAGCGGGTCCTATGAGATGGTGCTGACGGGAACCGAAGATGCGGCCGACATCAGCTATTCGAGCACGTCCGGCGACGATATCCTGAACAAGCTCGGTGTGACCGACAGTTCGGGAAGCTTCGCCGACGTGCTCCAGGGGGCGCAGGCCGCCGAATTCACGCTCGACGGCATCGCGATGAGCCGCGACACCAACGACATCTCCGACGTCCTGAGCGGGGTCACCTTCAGCCTGCTCCAGGAGACGCCGGACGGAGCGACGCTGAACATCAGTATCGAGACCGACACCAGCCAGATCGAATCGACGCTGGAGACGTTCGTCACCAACTACAACACCTTTCGCGACGAGGTGATTGCCCAGCAGGCGACCGACACGGACGGCACGGCGTCCTCGAGTGCGGTGCTGTTCGGCGACGGAACCATGCGCGAGATCATGGATCAGCTCCAGGCTG
>NZ_JBFULT010000843.1:0-2227 GCF_054049755.1 Bradyrhizobium sp. P5_C11_2 | reverse complement strand
GATCAAGCCTGAATTCGAGAGTGCGTGGGTTGCCCGCGGCCATGTTTTCTGGAGCCTCGAACGGTATGACGAGGCGTCGGCCGCATACGACAAGGCGCTGTCGATCAAGCCCGATCTGGAGAATGCGTGGCTTGGTCGAGGCAATGTGTCCTGTGATCTCAAGCGCTATGACGACGCATTGGCCGCTTATGACAAGGCGTTGTCGATCAGGCCCGATCTGGCGGAAGCCTGGCTCGGCCGGGGTAATGTTTTCACCGAGCTCAAGCGCTTTGACGAGGCATTTGCCGCATACGACAACGCGCTGTCGATCAAGCCTGATCTCCCCGAAGCCTGGCTCGGTCGAGGCAATGTTTTCTGGAGGCTGAAGCGCTACGAGGAGGCGCTTGCTGCGTATGACAAGGCGCTGTCGATCAAGGCCGATCTAAAGGGCGCGTGGATTGGTCGAGGCAACGTCTTCACCGAGCTCAAGCACTATGACCGGGCTTTGGCTGCTTATGACCATGCGCTGTCGATCAAGTCCGACTTGGAAGGCATCGAGGGGGTGCGTCTTCATGCAAAGATGAACCTGTGCAATTGGGAAAATCTGGAAGAAGAGATCGGCCATTTGACCGGCGCGATACGGGCCGGGAAGGCGAATAGCTCTCCCTTCGATCTGCTGTCGTTGACAGATTCGCCCGATGACCAATTGCGATGCGCCAAAGCATGGGTGGCCGCGAAGCTCCCGCAATCCTCAAGAGCAAGTTCAAGGCGTGCCGACTATCGGCACGATCGGATTCGGGTCGGATACGTTTCACCCGATTTTCGTCAGCATCCGGTCGCGCACCTGACCGCAGGGATCTTCGAGAGCCACGATGCCGGTCGATTTGAGACATACGCCTTTTCAATCGGTCCGGACGACAGCAGCGATCTGCGCAAGAGGCTGGAAGGGTCCTTTCATCGCTTTGTCGATTGTCAGCACAAGAGCGACGGCGAAGTCTTCGATGCGATCAGGGACGCACAGGTCGATATTCTCGTCGATCTTGCGGGACACACGCAGAATGGCCGATTGTCGCTGTTCGCATCTGGCCCCGCCCCGATAGCGGTCAATTTTCTCGGCTTCGCAGGGACCTTGGGCAGCAGGGAGCTATGGGACTACATCATCGCCGATCAAATCGCGGTGCCAGACCAAAGCCGCGGCTTCTTTGAAGAGAAGGTCGTCCGGCTGCCTGGCAGCTTCATGCCGCGCGACACTCAAGGGCAGGCCATCGACGACACGGTACCCAACAGGGCTGATCACAATCTGCGTCCGGAATGGACGGTGTTTTGCTGCTTCAACAACGCCTACAAGATCAATCGACCGGTCTTTGACAGCTGGATGAATATCTTGAGGAGCGTGGATCAGTCGGTCCTGTGGCTGTCTGACATGGGGGAGATCGCAAAATCGAATCTGCGCAAGGAAGCCAAGCAGCTGGGTGCCGATCCCGACCGCCTGGTGTTTGCAGGGCGCGTGTCATCACTGTCCGGCCATTTGGCGCGCCATCGCCTTGCCGACCTTTTCCTGGATACGCTGCCATACAACGCACATACGACAGCCAGCGATGCGTTGTGGGCTGGCCTGCCCGTGGTCACGCAAATTGGCAATAGTTTCGCAGGCCGCGTCGCGGCGAGCTTGCTTCATGCTGTTGGCTTGCCTGAATTGATAACGCCAACACGTGAGGACTATGAAGCGCTCGCAATCGATTTGGCGCTCGATAAGCAGAAGCTTCAGGGTGTTCGCGACACGCTGCAAAAGAACCGTCTGAAGACGCCGCTGTTTGACGCGGCGCTCTACACGAAGCACCTGGAAGCAGMTTACGAGGCCATGTATCAAAGATACCAAGCTGGATTGTCGCCCGATCATATCGATATTCCAGCACTTGGATGAGGAAGGCTCCTTGCGCGCCTGCTGTCGCCTGCGCAGACGAGCCAGGCAGTCCTCGACACCGACGAGACCGTGCCGGCGCCGGTCTCCGGTCGCTTTGTCTCTCACCGTCCTGACCGGTGATCACGAGCGGTTTGCTCGCGGCCAGCTTGATCGAGACGAAACCGGCCTCGGCGGCGTGCCGGTCGAACGGCGCCAATCGTCGCCGGCTTTCCAAGTCGGGCAGGGGAACCCGAGAAATCCGTAGAAGACATCCGTAGGATCGATTCCTCGGGGATCGACATCGGCGCCGGCCAGCTTTCTGGACAGGAACCGATCAGCCAACCC
>NZ_JBFULT010000842.1:0-2236 GCF_054049755.1 Bradyrhizobium sp. P5_C11_2 | reverse complement strand
GGCGAAGGCCGGGACCCATACCGCGTGATGTGGCTTGAGGCAGGGTGGCAGAGACCTTCCGTCCCAATGAAGCGCGGTGGTTATGGGTCCCGGCCTTCGCCGGGACGACGAATGGAGAGAGCTTGCCATCACCTCACCCTCCCTGCCGCGGCGTGATGATCTCGATCTCGTCGCCAGCCTTGAGGCTGGTCTCGGCCCAGCGGCTCTTCGGCACCACGTCGTAGTTCAGCGCGATCGCGAAATGGGTGCCTTCGTAGTCGAGCTCGCTGAGCAGCGCGTCCACGCTGACCGAGTTCACCTCGCGTTGCTCGCCATTGACGATCACGCGCATTGCATCACCTCGTTGTCGATCTGGCCGCGCTCGACAAAGGCAAGCGTCAACTCGGCGAGCGCCGGCGCGATCAGGAAGCCGTGGCGGTAGAGCCCGTTGACCGCGATGTTGCGGCCCTGCACCGCGATGCGCGGCAGATTGTCGGGGAAGGCGGGGCGAAGGCCGGAGCCGAACTCGACGATGCGCGCTTCGCCGAAGGCCGGATGCACGGCATAGGCTGCGCCCAAAAGCTCCAGCGCCGAGCGGACGCTGACGCCGGTGTCCTCGGCCTCGATCGAGGTGGCGCCGAGCATGAACAGGCCTTGCTCGCGCGGGATCACGTAGAGCGGCCAGCGCGGATGGATCAGCCGCACCGGGCGCGCCAGCTCCACCTCGCTGCTCTCGATCAGGATCATCTCGCCCTTGACGCCGCGCAGGGCCGGTTGCTGGTCGCGCGCGGAAAGGCCGCGGCAGTCGATCACGAGGCCGTCGAGATCGGCGGCGCTGACGTCGCTTTCGAACTTGATGGTGCCGCCGGCAGCAAGGATGCGCTCATGCAGCTTCGGCAGCACGCGGCGCGGCTCGACATGGCCCTCGGCCGGGAAGAACAGCGCGTCGCGGAAGCGGCCCTCCAGCGACGGCTCGATCTCGGCGAGGCCGGCGGCATCGAGCCGGCGATGGCCCTCGGTCATCCGGGCAAAGCGCTCAAAGTCGTTGCGCTCGCGCGGATGGGCGACGACGAGGGAACCGTTGAACGGGGTGTCCGGCAGCTCGCGGCGCCAGATGTCGAGCGAGCGCAGGCCGAGGCGGCTGATGATTGGTTCGGAAACCTCCGCCTCGCAATAAGGCGCCAGCATGCCGCCGGCCCAATGGCTGGTGGCGTCGGTCATTGCGGCGTCACCACGCTCGTGTAGCGTCACGGCGTGGCCGGCCTGCGCGAAGAGCAGCGCCTGCCAGGCTCCCGCAATGCCTGCGCCGATGATGGATACCGGGGAATCCGGTCGCTTGGTGGTCTGCAACATCCCTGTCCCTTCGCCGGCATGACCCGGATCAGGTTCAAAGGGTCACCGCGGTCCTGGGCGGTCTTGCCCATTTAGCGGTATCTCAGCTCCTCCTCGGAGCACCCCTCGGAACGGCTCTAATGTAGGCCAGTGACGGCTGGTGTCAACGCATGTTCCCGGGAACCTGCGCCCGGGCGTTGCGGACGCGCTGGGCGAGCTTCCGGTGCGGGGCTGTGCCGAACACCGGCTGCGGATTGCCGTTCGGCTCCAACCACGTCTCGTTGCTGGCCTGCTGCACCATTTCCTGACGCTGGCGCTTTGCAACGTAGTAATAGCCGCCCGCGAAATAACGCACGGCTCGGGCGTGGTCGCCATTGGCGGCGCGATAGGCGCCGGCGAGATATTTCACGGCATAGGTGAGGTTGGTATTGGGGTCGCGCAGGCCCGCGGCATCGCCGGTGTAGCCGACCCCGCGGGCGGTCGCGAGCTTGATCTGCATCAGCCCGATGGTGCCGCCATGGCCGATCAGCTGCGGCTGGTAGCGGCTCTCGCGCATGATGACGCGGTGGACCAGCGCCTCCGGCACGCCGTTGGCGCGCGCATGGGCGGCGACCATCTCGGCATAGTCCGCTTCGCCGGCGAATGCAGTCTGCGGCGACATCAGTCCGGCCGCGATGAACGCGGCAACGCGTAAAATTTTCATCAGATATCCCTGAGTGACCTGCGCCCGGCTGCCGTTAGGACTCCGGAACGCGGCGATGATGTGACCAAACGCCGCCGCTCGCGATTTTGCGGCGCCGAGCCGCTGTTACGACGCARAGCTGTCGTAGGCTTCCTTCAGGCGGATAAGCAACCACGCGACAGCAAACCTGTCTATTCGCGCGCAGACGCGAAAGCGAGTATGTAAGCGCGGCAAATCGGGAGA
>NZ_JBFULT010000841.1:0-2241 GCF_054049755.1 Bradyrhizobium sp. P5_C11_2 | reverse complement strand
GAGTTACGTCCGCCATAGCCCCCAGGCTTGCCATCCATTTTGTTAGCCGATGCAGGCGATGTCATGAACCCGGCGGCGATCACGGCGCCACCGAATGCGAGAATTACGAACAGGGCAAAAGCTCTCACAATCGACATTTGCTGCTCCAATATGCATTTTCAAACAGCCGTCACGTCGCGATGAACGTAGTTCGGGCAAGCTATCCCAAACCAACTTTGTCAGCGAGTCTTTCCTCGGGGTAGAGGCCCGCCAGCGTGAACCGGCGGGCCTCGTGCCTCCGCTTCAGCCGCCGGCTGGCGGCTTTTCCCACACCCACGAGCGGCAGTAGCCCGCGCTCTCGACGAGCCACCTCACGCCCTGCCGCCTGCCGGATATGCACGGGTGAACTCCCCTTGGCGCTTGATGCGGTCGTAACGAAACGTGCAGCCGTGCGCCTGGGCAAAGACTCCCGCCTCTGCAATCGCGATGGCACGCGTGCCGCCAAACGCGCGCTCGATGTAGCGGTCCCGAATTATCAATTTCTGGTCCGGCCCGACGTCATCCAAAACCGTCGCTAGCTTAAGCAGGTAGTCTTCGCGCRTCTCCATGGGGACAAACAATGCAACGGCGAACGCCTGAATGCCAGCCGGGAGTCGAACATGTTGCGAACGCGAATGTATCGGTTACCGGACACCGTACTGTCCCGGGAGTGCGGGCCGCCTCAATTTGCGCGGAACCCGTTCCGAGCATTTGCAGTTGAATCGCCGGTTCAATCGTCATGGAGAAAGGCCATGGGATCGCGCCGTAGGTTTAGCCAAACTTCCCCTCTTGAAGAGCGCCTTGCCGAAGAAGCGAAAAGCCTACGTGAACTAGCCAAGACACTGCCGCCAGGGACTCAGCGAGAAGCTTTGTTGCGAAAAGCTCGCCAAGACGAAGTCGGCGCGCACTTAACTGAGTGGCTGACCTCACCGGGATTGCAGCCGCCGAAGTAAGGCGTATGATTCTGGGTGATTTGCAAACTGAGGGAGGTGCGCTTGGCAGCCAACCTAGTTTTGAAAATTGCCATCATAGGGTTGGGCGTCTTTTCGACGGTCCTAGCCTCCATGTTGTACTTCAATCTGTAAGAGAGGGCCGCCTCCGTTGGCGGCCTCTCTCCACCACTAGAACGTGACATGACCCCGCTCATCGCGATCAAACGGCACGAAGCCGTTCCCGGCACGGGCAGCTATGAAGTCCGCTTCGCCGATGGCCGGCCGAGCGTCTATTTTTATTGGGATGACCTGCCCGGTCGGCGCTTGCGGCCGGATCTGTTGAGCAGCGAAGAAGCGCGCCTCAAGGCGCAGGARCTCGCCCGCACCGAGCGCGACAAGTTGAGCGCAGGCACCGCATGAAGAAGCACGTCGAGGCGCGCCCCTACGCCGACCCGGAAGCCGCGGCGCGYAAGCTCATTCAACTCGCCGCCAGCGTCGAGCCGGTCCAGGACGGCCGCATCCAYATCGAGAAGATCAACGCGCMGTTCCTGTTCACGCTCGGCGGCAAGGGCAGCGAGTTCGGCGCCGGCATCCGATACGCGATCGAGCAAGGCTGGCTCGAGCTGCACGAAAGCGGGACCTATGTGCGGCTGCTGACGCCGGGCGAGGATCTGCTCCGTCAATAGATCAGCGTGAACGACAACCACGCCGCGAGAGACGCGCAGAGACAAATTCCAAGATAAGGCAATGCAAGGCGCATCGGGCTTCCCTCCGAAACGCATCAAATATGAATCAGCTTCGCATGCCGGTCGGGCTACGGCCAGGGAATTCGGGGTGCCAAAGTGGAATTGACGCTCATCAATAGCACCATGGATCAGGAGTATCGCAGACAGAATGGATACGCCGACCCGGAAGCCGCGGCGCGCAAAGTGGGTGAGCCACTCCTTTGAGCTGAGCAGTGGCATATGCCGCAAAAAAGGGATTGTCCTTGGTCCGGGCGCGACGGCGAGCCAAGTCATTTCAAATTGGCTCAAGGTTTAAAAATCGCCAGCATCCCGCATTCAATCGGGTGGGCAAGCCAGCCCTTCTTCCCGCGCAACCCTTAGCTGTTGTACGCTTGGAATCCGGCCCGCAGCGCGAGCGAATCGATGGAGCGTTCGGAATGCCGAAATACGAGGTCAACGTGTGCTTCTGCACGCCGGGCAAGACGTGGCATGAGGACACATCACGGGCTGTCACCAGCGAGGTCGAGGCCCACAACGGCGTGCAGGCCGCCATCGCGGTCCTGCGA
>NZ_JBFULT010000840.1:0-2250 GCF_054049755.1 Bradyrhizobium sp. P5_C11_2 | reverse complement strand
GTGCTGGCAAGGAGCGACGTGGTGTCGCTGCATCTGCTACTCAACGACGAGACCCGCGGCATGATCACGCGCGAGAAGATCTTTGCGATGAAGCGTGGCGTCATCCTCATCAACACCGCGCGCGCCGCGGTCGTCGACGAGGCCGCGATGATCGACGCGCTGAAGTCGGGCCACATCCGCCACGCCGGTCTCGACGTCTTCAACATCGAGCCGCTGCCGGGCGATCATCCGCTGACCAAGCTGCCGAACGTGACGCTGTCGGCGCATTCGGCGTTCCGCACGCCGGAGGCGAGCGAGAACCTGATAGAAGCAGCCTGGGTCCACTGCCGCCGGATCGTAAAAGGATAAGAAGAGCAACAATGGCCGACTATCGCACCATCAAGGCAGAGCCGCTCACCAACGCCATCCGCGCCATTGTAAAGGCGGGCGGCTCCACGGACCGCGAGGCCGAGCTCGTATCCACCAACCTCGTCGAGGCCAATCTCAAGGGCCATGACTCGCACGGCGTCGGCATGATCCCGCGCTATGTCCAGAGCGTCACCAACGGCGGCCTCGCCGTGAACCAGCACGTCAAGATCGTGCTCGACACCGGTCCGCTTCTCACCCTCGACGGCCTCACCGGCTACGGCCAGGTGATCGGCCATGAGGCGATGGAGCTCGCGGCCGAGCGCGCCAAGAGCAACGGCGTGTGTCTCGTCGGTCTCTCAAACTCGCACCACATCGGTCGCATCGGCCACTGGGCCGAGCAGTGCATCGACCACGGACTGGTGTCGATCCATTTCGTCAACGTGATCTCGCGGCCGATCGTGGCGCCCTGGGGCGGCAGCGATGCCCGCCATGGCACCAACCCGTTCTGCGTCGGCATTCCGCGCAGGGGCAAAGACCCCATCGTGCTCGACTTCGCCACCAGCAGGATCGCGCAGGGCAAAACCCGCGTCGCCCACAACAAGGGCGTTGAACTCGAGCCTGGCACCATCATCGATAATGAAGGCAAGCCGACCACCAACCCGCGCTACACCGTGATCCCGCCATACGGCGCCATCCTGCCGTTCGGCGAGCACAAGGGTTCGGGGCTCGCGCTGGTGTGCGAAATCCTGGGCGGCGCGCTCTCCGGCGGGCAGGCGGTCAAGGGCCCGTCCGACGGCAAGTACAACGTCCTCAACGGCATGCTCTCGATCATCATCGACCCGGGCAAGCTCGGCACCGGCGAAAACCTCGCACGCGAAGTCGAAAGCTTCGTCGCCTGGCACACGGGCTCACCGCCTAGCCCCGGCGTCGACAAGGTGCTGATCGCCGGCGATCCCGAGCGTGAGACCAAGAAGAAGCGCCTCGCCGAAGGCATTCCGGTCGATCCGACCACCTGGCAGGAGATTCTCGCGGCCGGGCAGAAGTTCGGGCTGGATCAGGCCGCGATCGAGAAGATCGTCGGCTAGTCGGAACGAGGCAGATCGCTCGGCATCATCCAGGCCTCCTGCACAATCGCGCAGGGCGATATGGACTAATGCGAAGCTCGAGCCGCGGATTTGAACCGGCCCGCCTTGTCTGGCGACAACGCGGATATCCCGGCTCATACCGCCTCAGAGGTTCACATGCTCTCCCGTCTCGCAAAGCTCGTATCCGGCTCCAGCGCGCCGTCGCCCTCGGTCGACCTCTACCGGCATCGGCTCGCCATCTATGAAAGCGAACTTGGCGAGCCCGAGCACAGCTTCATCGACAGCGCGGAGCGCCGCATCGACATCCACGCCTTTGGCCGCGATTTCGTGCCGGTGTGCCAAGAGGGATCTGACGAAGGCTATGTGCTCCTCACCAGCGGCATGAGCGAGCAGCGGATGCCGGGCGCGCATGGGGACGCGAAGCCGCGTGCCGAGCTGATGTGGTATGTCCGCGAGCCGACAGAGGAGGTTTGCGCCAATCTGCGCTTGCTGGCCAATCTGCCGTTCATCGACACAACCTGGTTCGGCTTCGGCCATCGCGTCGCGCTGCCGTGGCCGCCGGTTGCAGGAACGGACTTCCAGACGTTCCTGTTTCTGACGCCGGTCATCGGCCCCGATAAGGAGATCGCCGAGGCGCTGGAGATCGCGGGCGATCCGGTGGAGATCTTGACCGTGAACCTGATCTCGCAGCAGGAACTCGCGCTGATCAAATCCAAAGGGCTCGATCCGTTTCTCGATCTGCTCGATGAGAACGACTATCCGCCAATCTTCGATCCGGCCCGAAAATCGTATGTTTAGTCGTAGGGTGGGTTAGCTC
>NZ_JBFULT010000839.1:0-2256 GCF_054049755.1 Bradyrhizobium sp. P5_C11_2 | reverse complement strand
AATGAACGCCGCTGGCACGAACCAGCGGCGTTTCTGCAAGATCAGCTGGGCTTAGCGGCCGCCGCCACCACCGCCGCCACCGCCTCCTCCGCCACCACCACCGCCGGCATCACGCAGGGCCGAATTGTAGCGAGGGTCGGTCTGCTTCATGTAGATCGGCGAGATATCGTGGGTGAGGCGAACGACGCGCCGTCCAGCCTGCTGCTGCGGCACGTCGACAAAGCCGGCGCAGCCCTCGAAGAAGGCCGTGTCGCAGCCATAGGTCCGCAACTGAACTGCGTTGGCGCTGGTCGCGGTGAACGCGGTCGCCGCAGCGCATGCAATGAAAGCAACTTTCGACAATGTGAGTCTCATGAAAAATCTCCAGCCTCGGGTCGGCGAGACCGGAACGGCTCGCACAGTCGTTCGACGGAGGCTGATCGAAACCGGTTCGAGCGGGTTGCTTCACGCCCGCGTGAGGGAATCGGGCGGCGAACTCATGTGCCGGCGCTCGGCGGCTCCGTGAGATCGCGGAGCATATAGGTCGCGCTGGCGCCGTAGGATTCGAGCTTTGCGCGCAGCCCCGCATCGGCCGTGACGGGCCGAAAGCCGAAACGTTCCCACAGCGGCCGCGTAGCGTAGACCGAGACCAGGGCGAGGGTCGCGATGCCCCGCGAGCGCGCGAGTTGCTCGATCGCCGTGACATAAGCGCGCGCCACGCCGCCGCGAGAGTCGGGCAGCACGACAACGTCGTGCACGTAGAGGCAATCCGCATCATCCGGCAATCTTTCGAGGAAGCCGTCGAGTGGCGGGATCCGATGCTGATTCCAGGGATGCGAGAGGCCGTAGCCGGCGATCTCATTGCCTGCGGCGAGCACGAGGCAGCCATCCGGATAGAGCCGCATCTTCTCCGCGAGCACGTCGGCCCGTTCGGGAAGATCGGGATGGATCCGCGCCGCGATCGCGCTGATCGCCGGCAGGTCGGATGCGCGCGCGGGGCGCCAATGCGGCTTGCTCATCTCCATCCGTCGTTCCCTGTCAATCAATCCAATTTATTCCGTTGCAAGGACTCATGCAGCGAAAAATTTCTTTGCCGCGATCAGAGGAATACGGCGCGTCGGGCGGCGTCCTACCCCATGCAAGCCAATTGCATGACAGGAGACACCATGACCACATCCCCGATCCGCCTTGCGCTCACCCTTGCAGCATCGCTCGCGATGGTATCCGCGGCAATTGCTGCGCCGCCGACCAAGACCGGCAAGACCGACAAGGGTGCCGTGCTCACCGATGCCAAGGGCATGACGCTCTACACGTTCGACAAGGACAGCGAAGGCAAGTCCGCCTGCAACGGTCCGTGTGCGACAAACTGGCCGGTGCTGAAGGCCGAGGCCAGTGATGCAGCCAGCGACGGCTACACCGTCATCACCCGCGACGACGGCTCCAGGCAGTGGGCCTACAAGGGCAAGCCGCTCTACACCTTCGCCAAGGACCAGAAGCCCGGCGACATCACCGGCGACGGCTTTCTGAACGGCGCCTGGCATCTGGCGATGCCGTGATGAATCGATAGCCTGGGCCGGGTATCGCTGTTGCAGGCGACGCCCGGCTCGTCTCACAGGCGGTGCGCCGCGTGAGGAACGCTATCGTGCCGGGGGAGGGCCGGCCGCTTCCGGCAGTTCCGGCGTCGCGTCCTTGGGGTCGTACCAGCTTGCCGCGTCCGAGCGCCAGATGTGAGCGCGGGCGGGGCCCGCGACCGGCGTATCCAGGCATCCCATGCGCAACAGCACGTTCGGCTGCGCGACCCGTTCCGCCATGATGTGCGAGCCGCAACGGGTGCAGAAGCGGCGCAATTTTCCGGGCGACGATTCGAACGCGGCGAGCAGCTCTTCGCCGCGCACCCACCGGAACGCCGCGCGCGGCACCGGCATCACGCTGGAAAACGCCGAGCCGTGCGTCTTGCGGCAGGTCTGGCAATGACAATGCACGAAGGGCGCGGGCTCCGCGTCCGCTTCATACGCAACAGCGCCGCACAGGCAACTTCCGGTCAGCATGCTCTCCCCGCAGGTCCGTTCTTTCACGAAAAGCCAGTCTAGTCGCGGAGACGGCGGCGGTGAAGCAGCGAAAACGATCGCCTCATGCCCACGATTTACAATGCGCAAACGGCGCCGCGCACGCGTAAGTCGGGCCGCGCGCCTTGTAATCCATGGTTTCGTAGCCATTTCGGGCTGACATCCAGCCGAAAGGGCATTTCGATGAAGTTCCGTGTCGGATTCGAAATGC
>NZ_JBFULT010000838.1:0-2265 GCF_054049755.1 Bradyrhizobium sp. P5_C11_2 | reverse complement strand
GCCCAGGTGTTGGTAGGACGCATTCGACGCATCGAAGCTGTAGCTGCCGTCCGGGTTCAGCGTGAGGCCGGCCACCGCCGCATCGAGGCTGTAGCTCAGCGTGGCGCCGTCATCGACGTCGCTGTCATTGCTCGCGACGGTGCCGGTGATGGTGCTGTCTTCCAGACCGCTGCTGGTGTCAGCCACCGCGACCGGGGCGTCGTTGGTGCCGGTCAGCGTGATCGTCAGSGTCGCGYYCGASGTYGCGCCATGCTCGTCGGTGACGGTGTAGTTCGCCACCACATCCGTCGTGGCGCCCTGCGCCAGGTGCTGGTAGGCGGCATTCGACGCATCGAAGCTGTAGCTGCCGTCCGGATTCAGCGTGAGGCCGGCCACCGCGGCATCGAGGCTGTAGCTCAGGCTGGCCCCGTCATCGACGTCGCTGTCGTTGCTCGCAACCGTGCCGGTGATGGTGGAATCTTCCAGACCGCTGCTGGTGTCGGCCACCGCGACCGGGGCGTCGTTGGTGCCGGTCAGCGTGATGGTCAGCGTCGCGTTCGACGTCGCGCCGTGCTCGTCGGTGACGGTGTAGTTCGCCACCACGTCCGTGGTGGAGCCCTGCGCCAGATGCTGGTAGGCGGCGTTGGCGGCGTCGAAGCTGTAGCTGCCGTCCGGGTTCAGCGTCAGGCCGGCGACCGCGCTGGTCTGCGCATAACTCAGGTTGGCGCCGTCGTCGACGTCGCTGTCATTCGTTGCGACCGTGCCGGTGATGGTGCTGTCCTCGGTGCCGGCATTGGTGTCGGCGACCGCGACCGGCGTGTCGTTGGTGCCGGTCAGCGTGATCGTCAGCGTCGCGCCCGAGGTTGCGCCATGCTCGTCGGTGACCGTGTAGTTCGCCACCACGTCGGTGGTGGCGCCCTCGGCCAAATGCTGGTAGGCGGCGTTGGCGGCGTCGAAGCTGTAGCTGCCGTCCGGGTTGATCGTCAGACCGGCCACCGCGGCATCGAGGCTGTAGCTCAGCGCCGCGCCGTCATCGACGTCGCTGTCATTGCTCGCGACGGTGCCGGCGATGGTGCTGTCTTCCAGACCACTGCTGGTGTCGGCGACCGCGACCGGCGTGTCGTTGGTGCCGGTCAGCGTGATCGTCAGCGTCGCGCCCGAGGTTGCGCCATGTTCGTCGGTGACGGTGTAGTTCGCCACCACATCGGTGGTGGCGCCCTGCGCCAGATGCTGGTAGGCCGCATTCGACGCATCGAAGCTGTAGCTGCCGTCCGGGTTCAGCGTCAGGCCGGCGACCGCGGCATCGAGGCTGTAGCTCAGCGCCGCGCCGTCATCGACGTCGCTGTCGTTGGTCGCAACCGTGCCGGTGATGGTGGCATCTTCCAGACCGCTGCTGGTGTCGGCCACCGCGACCGGGGCGTCATTGGTGCCGGTCAGCGTGATCGTCAGCGTCGCGCCCGAGGTTGCGCCATGCTCGTCGGTGACGGTGTAGTTCGCCACCACGTCGGTGGTGGCGCCCTGCGCCAGATGCTGGTAGGCCGCATTGGCGGCATCGAAGCTGTAGCTGCCGTCCGGGTTGATCGTCAGGCCAGCGACCGCGGCATCGAGGCTGTAGCTCAGCGCCGCGCCGTCATCGACGTCGCTGTCGTTGGTCGCAACCGTGCCGGTGATGGTGGCATCTTCCAGACCGCTGCTGGTGTCGGCCACCGCGACCGGGGCGTCGTTGGTGCCGGTCAGGGTGATGGTCAGCGTCGCGGCGGCGCTGGCGCCATGCTCGTCGGTGACGGTGTAGTTCGCCACCACGTCGGTGGTGGCGCCCTGCGCCAAATGCTGGTAGGCCGCATTGCCGGCATCGAAGCTGTAGCTGCCGTCCGGGTTCAGCGTCAGGCCGGCCACCGCGGCATCGAGGCTGTAGCTCAGCGCCGCGCCGTCATCGACGTCGCTGTCGTTGGTCGCAACCGTGCCGGTGATGGTGGCATCTTCCAGACCGCTGCTGGTGTCGGCCACCGCGACCGGGGCGTCATTGGTGCCGGTCAGCGTGATCGTCAGCGTCGCGCCCGAGGTCGCGCCATGCTCGTCGGTGACGGTGTAGCTCGCCACCACGTCGGTGGTGGCGCCCTGCGCCAGATGCTGGTAGGCCGCGTTGGCGGCATCGAAGCTGTAGCTGCCGTCCGGGTTGATCGTCAGCCCGGCGACTGCCGCATCGAGGCTGTAGCTCAGCGTGGCGCCGTCATCGACGTCGCTGTCATTGCTCGCGACGGTGCCGGCGATGGTGCTGTCTTCCAG
>NZ_JBFULT010000837.1:0-2268 GCF_054049755.1 Bradyrhizobium sp. P5_C11_2 | reverse complement strand
TAGCACACCGAATGCGCCTTGATGTCGAGGCCCGGCGTCGCCGGCTTCTGGTAGTCGATGCGCAGATCGAGGGTCGCGATCGCGCGCGTGCCGTCGAGCGCGAGTTGAACGGCCATGCCGCAGCTCTCGTCGAGCATCGCGGTGACGACGCCGCCATGCAGCACGCCGGTCTCGGTGTCGCCGACGAAGACGGGACGGTAGGGCAGGCTCGACCACGCCTCGCCCGGCGCGAACCGGTCGAGCCGCAGCCCGCTGATGTGGCCGTAGTCGGAGCGGCGGCCCTGGATGGCCTCGGCGAGCTCCTCGAACGGAAGCGTGGTCGGTGAAGTGGACATGACGACGTTCTAGACCAGTGTCGGGCGCCGCGCAAAACCCCGAAAGGACTTCATCAGGCAGTCCTGCCTGGGCCGGTTTGGCCTCGACACGGCGTGCCGAAGCAACGATGGTGGGCGCTTCGTCCGTCGACTAGCCCCAAGGAGTGCCCATGGCCGACCCCGAAACACCCGCCACCAATCAGGGGCCCGTGACCATTTCGAGCTCCAGCTCGGAACGGGCACCGATCATCTATTTCGACGGCGCCTCCTGCTTCGGCCATCACAACGGCGCGATCCAGATCGAGCTCGCCGCGAACCTGCTCATGCCGGTCGGTGCCGCCGTCAGGGTCGACGTGATCCAGACCGCGCATCTGCGCTGCAGCGTGGCCGCGGCATTGGCCTTGCGCGAAGCGCTCGACAAGGCGCTCGCGATGTACCGGCAGGGGCAGCAGCAGCCGAATGAGGAGATTCCGGCGGTGAAGAACTGATGCGGCATCGCGGTCGCATGTCGCCGCGATCGCAGTTTCTCAACTCACATGCACCTTCGGCTTCTTGCCGTCGTTCCACCTGCCGTCGAGCGCGCGCTCGATCTGGGCGGCGAGTTGCAGCAGCAGGCCGTCGCTGGCCTGTTTCCCGATCGCCTGGATGCCGAGCGGCAGGCCGTGATCCTGGCTTGCCATCGGCATCGAGATCGCCGGCATGCCGCAGAGATTGGCGAGCGGCGTGAAGGCGAAGAAGCGCSAGAGATTGCCGAACCAGTCGAGCACATCCGGATTGTCGGAGATGGTAAGATACTCTGTCGTGCCGACCTTCGGCGTCGGCAGCGCGGTGATCGGCGTCAGGATGACGTCCCACTGCTCGAAGAAGGCGCCGAAGCCGCGCGATGTGGTGTTGAACGCGCCCTGCATCTTGGCGCGCTCGGCGAAGCTCGTGTGGCGGCCGGCTTCCCAGATCCGGATGTTCATGGGCTCGATGAGATCTTCCGGCGGCATTTCCAGCCCGCGCGCGGCCAGCATGTTGGAGATCACGACGGCAAAGTTGCTGATGTAGCAGGTGGTCTGCGCCTCGAATGCGGCGCGGAAATCGAGCTCGGGCAGGGCGTAGTCGACGTGATGGCCGAGGCCCTCGAGGAAGCGGCCGGTCTTCTCCAGCTCGGCCGCGATCTGCGGCGTCGCGGTGTAGTCGCCCCAGGTGTGCGACAGCGCGATCCGGAGCTTGCCGGGATCGCGCTTGATCATCTCGGAATAGGGCTGCGCCGTGGTCCAGAACGGCATGAACTCGCCGGGCGCCGGTCCCCTTGCGTGGTCGACGAAGGCCGCGGTGTCGCGCACGCTGCGCGACTGGCAGCCCTGGATCGAGACGAGGCCGGTGAGGTCGGACATGTGCGGCGCCAGCGAGAACACGCCGCGCGAGACCTTCAGGCCGATATTGCCGTTGACGCCGGCGGGAATGCGGATCGAGCCGCCACCGTCGGTCGCATGCGCGATCGGCACCACGCCGGCCGCGACCATCGCGGCACTGCCGGCCGACGAGCCGCAGGTGGTGTAGTCGGTGTTCCAGGGATTGCGCGTGACATAGACGGCCGGATTGTCGGCCGAGCTGCACACGCCGAATTCCGGCGTCGTCGTCCGTCCGATCAGGTTCAGTCCGGCCTGGCGAAACTTGCCGGTCAGGAAGGTGTCGGCGGCGGCGCGATTGCCGCGCATCAACAGCGAGCCCATCTCCTGGAGCCGGCCCTTCATGGTCGGGCCGAGGTCCTTCATCAGGAAGGGCAGGCCGGCGAAMGGGCCGGCGAGATTGGCGCCGTCCTTGGCCGGGTCGGCGATCACGTCATCGAACAGCTCGACCACACCCGACAGTGCCGGATTGACCTTGGCGACGCCGGCGGCGGCCTGGCGGGCCAATTCCTTCGCCGTCAGCTCGCCCTTGCGGACGCGCGCCGCCAGCCCCACGC
>NZ_JBFULT010000836.1:0-2268 GCF_054049755.1 Bradyrhizobium sp. P5_C11_2 | reverse complement strand
CCTCATGCGTCGCATAGGTGATCAGGATGACCGGCACGGGCACCGCCTTGCCGTTTGCCGGCGCGGCGCCGCCATTGGGATGACGCTGCACGATCGATTCGATCGAAATCTTCTGTTCTGCAAGCCGGGTCGCGATCGCAGCCGCGGTGCCCGGGAAATCGCGCGCCAGAAGRCGGATGTAGTAGCCGCCCTCGTGCCGCTCCATCGGCGCCTTCTTGGTGTCGCGCAGTTGCGAGATCGGCCGGCCGAACGGATTGGCGCGGATACCGCGCGCAACGTCGGCGATGTCGGCAACGACGGCGGATGCGGTCGCAGCACCGCCGGCGCCCGGGCCGACCAGCGTGATCGGCGGAATGCCCTCGCCATCGATCGTGACCGCATTGGTGACACCCATCACCTGCGCGATCGAGGAGGATTTTGGAACCATGGTCGGGTGCACGCGCTGCTCGATGCCCTTGGCGGTACGAACCGCAACACCGAGCAGCTTGACGCGGTAACCGAGATCGGCAGCCGCGCGCAGATCCTCCGGCGCGATGGACGAGATACCTTCGACATACACCGCGCTTTGAGCAACTTTCGTGCCGAAAGCGAGGCTGGCGAGGATGGCGAGTTTTTGCGCGGTATCATGGCCGTCGACGTCGAAGGACGGATTGGCCTCGGCATAGCCGAGCCGCTGCGCATCCTTCAGGCATTCGGCGAACGACAGGCTCTCCTGCTCCATCCGGGTCAGGATGTAATTGCAGGTGCCGTTGAGGATGCCGTAGATGCGGTTGATGCCGGTTCCCGCAAGACCCTCGCGTAACGTTTTGATGACGGGGATCGCGGCGCCGACGGCTGCCTCGAAATTCAGCGCACCGCCGTGCTTTTCGGCGGCTTTTGCCAGCTTGAGCCCGTGCTTGGCGAGCAACGCCTTGTTGGCGGTGACGACGGACTTGCCGGCGTTGAGCGCGGCTTCGACCGCGGAGAGCGCGGGGTCGCCGGCGCCGCCCATCAGCTCGACGAAGCAGTCGATGCCGGGATGCGTGGCCAGCGCCATCGGATCCTTGGCCCATTCGACGCCACGCAGATCGACGCCGCGCTTCTTCGCCTTCGAGCGCGCGGTGACGGCGACGACGCGAATGCCGCGGCCGCTGCGGCCGGCGAGCACGCGGGCTTGCGTTTCAATCAGACGGACAACTTCGGCGCCCACGGTGCCGAGCCCCGCTATGCCCACTTTCAGGGGTGCGACCATGATGCTTTTCGAAAACCTGCCGAGGAGAATTAGCGCCGATTGGCGAGCGGAACGACGTTGTGCAACGTTTCGATGCCGCTTTCAAGGAAGCGGCGCACGCCGCGCGCGGCCTGCCTGATCCGTTGCTCGTTTTCCACCATGGCGATGCGGACATATCCTTCACCATGCTCGCCGAAGCCGACGCCGGGCGACACCACGACGCCGGATTTCTCCACCATCAGGGTTGCGAACTGCATGCTGCCGACGCTGCGGAACGCTTCCGGCAGCGGCGCCCAGGCGAACATCGAGGCGTCCGGCGGCGGAATCTCCCAGCCGGCGCGGCCGAACGATTCGACCAGCGCGTCGCGGCGCTTGCGATAGGTGTCGCGCATCTCCTTGATGCAATCGTCGGGCCCGTTCAGCGCGGCGGTCGCAGCGACCTGCACCGGCGTGAAGGCGCCGTAATCGAGATAGGATTTGACGCGGGCGAGCGCCGCGATCACGCGCTCGTTGCCGACCGCAAAGCCCATGCGCCAGCCGGCCATCGAATAGGTCTTCGACATCGAGGTGAACTCGACGGTGACGTCGATTGCGCCGGGCACCTGGAGCACCGAGGGCGGCGGGTTGTTCTCGTCGAAATAGACCTCGGCATAAGCGAGATCGGACAGGATCAGGATCTCGTGCTTCTTCGCGAACGCCACGAGGTCCGTGTAGAAGTCGAGGCTCGCGACATAGGCGGTCGGGTTCGAGGGGTAGCAGACCACCAGCGCCAGCGGCTTCGGGATCGAATGCACGATCGCCCGCTCCACCGCCTCGAAGAACTGCGGCGTCGGCTCCGACGGCACCGAGCGGATCACGCCGCCCGCCATCAAAAAGCCGAAGGCGTGAATCGGGTAACTAGGGTTCGGGCACAGGATGACGTCGCCGGGCGCGGTGATCGCCTGGGCCACGTTGGCAAAGCCCTCCTTGGAGCCGAGCGTCGCCACCACTTCGGTGTCCGGGTTGAGCTTCACGCCGAAGCGGCGGGCATAATAGCCGGCCTGGGCCCGGCGCAGTCC
>NZ_JBFULT010000835.1:0-2284 GCF_054049755.1 Bradyrhizobium sp. P5_C11_2 | reverse complement strand
GTCCTGCGGACCGCCCCGGAATGACAACTTGAGACTCACGTCCCCGGCTTCTCCACATCCCACTCGTTGCGGAACACGTGCCCATCCGTGTCTTTCGCCTCCGCGCGGAAGCGTTTTGCGCCGTTGGACACATACGTAAAGCGCAGATTGGGATCTTCCGAGATCGAGATGCCGCCCTCCATCGACAGCACCGGACTGTCGTCCTGCGTCAGCTTCAGCTGGTTGACGAAGAAGGCGGGAATATAGAGCTGTGTGACCTGGTCCATCTGAAGGCCGGAATTGTTGGGATGGCCGATCATGATCTGCGCCTCGCGGGTGCGGCTGGCGGGCGCATCATCGCGCGCAAATTGCCGGTAGCGCATCTGGCCGAGCCGGTTCCTGGCTTCCTCGACATTCTTTCCCGCCGGCGCGGAGCAGCCGCCGGAGGCCTTCACATAGGTCTTGGCGACGTAGAGCTGGCCGTCGCTGAGCTCGGCGACCGCATGGACGTCGGTGTAGTTGTTGACGCGCACGCGCGTGGAGATTTCCGTGACGTTGGCATCCGGCCCAAGCTCGAACTTCGCCGCCATCGGCGCCGGGTTGCGGTCGATCACCAGCGTGATCGCGCGAATGCGGCGGCCGTCGCCGGGTGACAGCTTGCTGCGCAAGGTCACGGGCACGATCGCGGCGTCCTCGGCGCGATACGGCATCTCGATGCCGATGATGTCGCTGCCGTCCTGCATCGGGCGGTTGCTGAAGATGTCCTGCACCAGGCCCGGCCAGGGATCGTAGGCCTCCTCCGCGCGTGCCGGCGCGGCAAAGGCCAGGCCGAGCAGCGCAGCGATCAAGGTCAGGCGGAGATTGTGTCCCATCATGTGTTGGTCCCGCGCGGACGAAGCAGCAGCGGACGCAACGTAGCGCGCCTGCTACTCCCATTCAATTTCCGAAAATGCTGCGGTTGCGTTGCGGGCGTTGTAGTCGTCGAACAGCTCCCAGTGCGACCGTTCGGACGCGGCCGCCTTGTCCGCGGCGGCCCGGATCGGCTCGCCCTTCTTGTTGAGCGCGCGGACGTCGGACAGCAGCGTCGAGAGATAACGCCGTTCGTCGGCCAGCGCGGCAGGCCAATCGGTCACGGGGCCGTGACCGGGAACGACGCGCTGCGCCGGAATGCTCTCGAGTTCCTCGAGCAGGGCGAGCCAGCCGCGGATGCTGCCATCCATCACCGGGATATGGCGGCGAAAGACCAGATCACCCGCGAACAGGGTTTTCGTCGTCGCGTCGAACACGCTCAAATCGTTGTCGCTGTGCGCGGCGGGCCACGCCCGCAAGGTCAGGCGCCGCGATCCGAGATCGAGCGTCAGCGTGTCCGAAACGAGCAGGGTGGGCGGCACGATCTTCACGGGATCGATCAATTCATGGCCCATGATGCGTCTGAAATTGTCGAGATAATACGGCCCGCGCGCCGCCAGCGCCTGCGGCAGCTTGCTGTGTCCGACAAAACTTGTTCCTGCGGCGGCGAACGCCGCATTGCCGAAGACATGGTCGGGATGGCCATGGGTGCTGATGACGTAGCGAACCGGCTTGCCGGTGTGGGCCCGCACCGCCGCGAGCAGCGCCTCGCCTTCGCGGACGCTGCCGCCAGTGTCGATCACGGCCACCGCATCCTCGCCGACGATGAAGCCGACATTGGCGATGTCGCCCTCATTCTCGCGCGACATCAGGGCGATGGTCCCGGAGTGTACGAAGATTCCGGGCGCGACTTCGCTCACAGGCAATTCGACCGGCCCGGCGCGTGCTAGCGTCGTTGCTCCCAGCAGGGCCAGGGCTGCGATCATTGAAGCGACGTGGGACACTTTTCCGCCTCAGTTCAAAGGATTTGCCACATTGCACTGCAACAAAGTCAAGCCGACACAAAGTTGGCGAAACAGATGCGTCCGTGCGTTGCATGGATAGCATTCGAACAAAACGAGGAGGAAGCGGGATGAGGGAGGCCGGACGACATCGTCGCTGGTTGTTTTTGCTGTGGGGCCTGGCTGCATCCTGCGCGCTGGGCGACGTCGCTATGGCGCAGACGAACGAGAGCGGCGACCTCTCGTTCGAGCTGGTCGATCCCAAGGTGCTGCGCGTCTGCGCCGATCCGCGCAACCTGCCGTTCTCGAACGAAAAGGGCGAAGGGTTCGAGAACAAGCTCGCCGAGCTGCTTGCGGACAAACTCCAGAAGAAGCTCGACTACGTCTTTTTCCCGCAAGCCACCGGCTTCGTCCGGATGACGCTGGGTGCACATCGTTGCGACGTGATCATGGGG
>NZ_JBFULT010000834.1:0-2303 GCF_054049755.1 Bradyrhizobium sp. P5_C11_2 | reverse complement strand
ATCTGATGGGCGTCGGCACGCCCGACGACATCCTCGAGGCGGTGAAGCGCGGCATCGACATGTTCGATTGCGTGATGCCGACACGCAATGGCCGCCATGGCGTCGCTTTCACCCGCTTCGGCCAGGTGAACCTGCGCAACGCACGCCACGCCGACGATCCGCGTCCGCTCGACGAAGCGAGCTCGTGGCCGTCGACGTGCAACTGCGCGCGCGCCTACCTGCACCATCTCGTCAAGGCCGGCGAGACGCTGGGGGCGATGCTGCTGTCCGAGATCAATATCGCTTACTACCAGTCCCTGATGCAGGGCATCAGGGACGCGATCGCACACGGAAGGTTCGAAGAGTTCTATCAGCGTACGCGCGAGGACTGGGCGAGGGGCGATATCGCCCAGCGCTAACTCAGTTGCAGACGAAGCGCTGCTTGACGGCGTGCTTGGTCACGAAGCCGTACCCGCAATTGTCGCAGGTCCAGAGATAGCTGATCATGTGGTCGGAAACGTACGCAGAGGCTTCGGCGGCGACCATGGAGTCGGCGCAGACGGGACAGGTGGGCAACTCGCTGCAACGCGGATCGCGCATCGGCACTACGGTCGACAACACTTCAGCTACTGCTGACATCGTGGTGACCTCCTGCTTCTAGACCTAAGTCTAACATAAGCAGAATCAGTTGACGAGGTCGCAACACAAATGCGTTGGTTTTCTGATAATTACAGCTCACGCGATTTTGCGATGCAGCGTATTTAACATGTGCCGCAATGTCGCTTGCGTGTCACCGCAAGCTGTCCGTAACTGCGCAAGAGCTGCGATAGAAGCGCAAACCGCCGTCACAGGGAGTTCATCATGGACGTATCGTCCACCACGGGTGCAGCGCACCAACCCGGCCGCGGCCGGGTCTACGACTCGATCGTCGAGGCTTTTGGCGACACGCCGATCGTGCGGCTGCAACGCCTGCCGGGCATGCACGGCGTGAATGCGACCATTTTGGCAAAACTTGAATATTTCAATCCGGCCGCCAGCGTGAAGGATCGGATCGGGGCGGCCATGATCATCGCCATGGAGAAGGCGGGCATCATCAAGCCGGATACCGTGCTGATCGAGCCGACCTCCGGCAACACYGGCATCGCGCTGGCCTTCGTCGCCGCCTCGCGCGGCTATCGGCTGAAGCTGGTGATGCCGGAATCCATGTCGATCGAGCGGCGCAAGATGCTGGCGTTTCTCGGGGCCGAGCTGGTGCTGACGCCGGCGGCGCAGGGCATGAAGGGCGCCATCGCCGCCGCCGAAGAGCTGCTGAAGACCACACCGAATTCGGTGATGCCGCAGCAGTTCAAGAACCTCGCCAATCCCGAGGTGCATCGCCGCACCACTGCGGAGGAGATCTGGAACGACACCGGTGGCAATATCGATTTCTTCGTTGCCGGCGTCGGCACCGGTGGCACGATCACCGGCGTCGGCCAGGTGCTCAAGCCGCGCAAAGCCTCGTTGCGGGTGGTCGCGGTCGAACCCGAGGAAAGCCCGGTGCTCTCCGGCGGCCAGCACACCCCGCACAAGATCCAGGGCATTGGCGCGGGCTTCGTGCCCGACATCCTCGACCGCTCCGTGATCGACGAGATCGTGAAGGTCAACTCGACGACGGCGATCGAGATGTCGCGGGCGCTGGCGCGCCACGAGGGCATTCCGGGCGGCATCTCCTCGGGCGCCGCCATCGCTGCCGCGCTCCAGATCGGCAAGCGGCCGGAAGCTGAGGGAAAAACCATTCTGGCGGTGGTGCCATCCTTCTCGGAGCGCTATCTTTCGACGGCTTTGTTTGAAGGAATTTAGCAGATGGCGGATCTACCGAGGCGGCCACGGACATTGGGCGACGCGCGGACCGAAGCCGAGGCGGCGTTCAAGAAGGTGACGGCCAAGGTCGCCGTGGCGCCGCCCCCGAAGCAGAACACGGCTCCCGGGATCAAGGAGCAGGTCACGCTGCGCATCGACCAGGACGTCCTCGAGTTCTTCCAGGAGGGCGGCCCCGGCTGGCAGGACCGCATCAACGACGCCCTGCGCAAGGCCGCGGGGAAGTAGGGGCCGGCTGCCAGGGGCGCCGAAAGGCGGCGCGCCGGCGAACTCAGAGGACCTGCGACAGGAATCGCTGCGTTCGCTCGTCCTTGGCCGCCGTAAACAATGCTTCCGGCGGCCCGTGCYCGACGATCACACCGCGATCGGTGAAGTAGACGTGATCGGCGACCTCACGCGCGAAGTTCATTTCATGGGTGACGAGGAGGCATGTCATCCCATCCTCGGCAAGCTCCCGGATGGTGACC
>NZ_JBFULT010000833.1:0-2316 GCF_054049755.1 Bradyrhizobium sp. P5_C11_2 | reverse complement strand
TTGTTAAGCGTCGTGGTTTATTTTGTGTTGCAGGTGACGAGCCGTCACCATTTTCGTTTGTTGTGTAAGCCGGAAGCAGCATGATTGTTCGGCAGTTCATCAATTGGATCAGGACGGCGCCCGCCGGCGAGCGGGCCGAGGCGACGCGGGCATTGGCCCGGGCCTGGTTGATCTCAGACCTTTCCCATGACGACCGCGTCGCCGCCGAGGGCGCGCTGCTGATGCTGCTCGACGATCCGTCGCCGCTGGTGCGGCAGGCGATGGCGGAGGCCTTTGCGCGCAGCACGGATGCGCCGGCCGCGATCGTGCGGGCGCTGTCGGCGGACCAGCCGACCGTCGCGCTGCCGGTGCTCGAACATTCGCCGCTCCTGATCGATGCCGATCTCGTCGACATCGTTGCGACCGGCAACGGCGAGGTGCAATGCGCCATCGCCCGCCGTATCGCACTGCCGGTCTCGGTCTGCGCCGCGATCGCCGAGGTCGGTTGCGCCGCAGCCGCGCTGGAGCTGATCGAAAATCCCTATGCCGAGCTCGCGCCGTTCTCCTGGGACCGCATCGTCGAGCGTCACGGCCATCTCGCCGCGATCCGCGAAGCGATGCTGGTGCTCGAGGATCTGCCGGCCGCGACGCGGGCCGCGCTGGTGGCAAAGCTCTCGGAGACGCTGGCGCAATTCGTCGTGGCGCGGAACTGGCTGAGCGCCGACCGCGCCGACCGCATGACGGCCGAGGCGCGTGATCGCTCCACCATGAACATCGCGGCGCGTTCGCGCGGCGAGGAGATGCAGGGGCTGGTGCGGCATCTGCGCATCACCGGCCAGCTCACCGCGGGCCTGATCCTGCGCGCGCTGCTGTCGAGCAATCTCGAACTCTTCGACGCCGCGCTGGCCGAATTGGCCGATCTGCCGCTGGCGCGCGTGTCCGCGCTCCTGCATGACCGCGGCGGCGCCAGCCTGCATGCGCTGCTGCGCCGCGCCGGCCTTCCCGAGGCGACCTTCGCGGCGTTCCAGGTCGCGCTCGATGCCTGCCACGAGCAGGGCTTTGTCGATACCGACGACAATGCCGTGCGGCTGCGCCGGCGCATGGTCGAGCGCGTGCTCACCCATTGCGAGACCGACSGCGGCGCCACCGARCCGCTGATGRTCCTGCTSCGSCGCTTCGCCACSGARTCCGCSCGYGAAGAGGCAAGGCTGTTCTGCGACGAGCTSGTCGCSGATGAGGCGMTCGATCCGGTGTATGACGATCTGATCGCGGCGTAGCGAGAYGCCGTAGGGTGGGTTAGCTCTAGGACGGCGCGAAGCGCAGTCCTAGGCGTAACCCACCACTTCTGTCTCTGCGGAAATCAAAGCGGTGGGTTATGCTGCGCTAACCCACCCTACGATCGCGCTCGCAATGACGAGGGGAGCTACTCCGCCGGAACGATGCTCGGCGCGAGGATCACCTCGAGRTGCTCGGGGCGGTCGCGGTTGACGTGGGCGAGATATTCGTCGGCGACCTTGCGCAGGCGGCGGCTCAACTCGGCGGAGACGCTGATGCTGTCGAGCCTGGTGTTCTCGTGCACGATGGCCAGGATGGCGTTGATGTGGTGCGTGAACAGCTCGGCCGGCACTCTTTCGAAATCAGGCGCGTGCTCGATGACGCGGCACAAGCTCTCGGCGACTGCGGCCGCCGCCGGATAGCCGAACGTCGCGGCGTCGCCCTTGATGTCGTGCGCGGCGCGGAACAGCTCGTCGCGCCTGTCCTTGCTGAAGCCGTCGTTCCGGATCGCGACGTAGGCGGCCGACAGCCGGGTGACCTCGGTCGCCATCCAGTCCTTGAACTCACTGGCGAGGCCGGCCAGCGCCTGCTCGGCGCGTTCGACCGGATCGTCCATGTCCTTTTCCTTGACCCGGCGCAGCACCTTGCGCAGCGGATTGGGCTGCGTGATCAATTGATGCGTGGCGAAGGCCTTGACCTCGATGTCCTTTGCGCTGTTCTTCGCCATGATGCCTGCCTCGTCGCTTTAAGACGTTGCGCTAGATGGAGGAGCGGGCCTTGTCGAGCAGCGAGGGCTGCTGGAGCACCTCGTGCTTTTCGCCGACACGGCGCTCGGGGCCCATATAGGCGGAATTGGTGTTGCGGCGCCGRTCCGGCCCGAAATAGGTCTTGGTCTTGATGAAGGGCCGGGGATTGGCGACCACGTTGAGAATGCGCTGGTAGAGGCCCTTGGCCGAGATCGGCTTGGCCAGAAATTCGGTGACGCCGGCATCGCGCGCGATCGTGACGCGGCGCTTTTCGGAATGCCCGGTCAGCATGATGATCGGCGCATAGGGATTGCCC
>NZ_JBFULT010000832.1:0-2325 GCF_054049755.1 Bradyrhizobium sp. P5_C11_2 | reverse complement strand
GTGCGATACCGTCCCACCGGCTTCGTCTGTCATGTTCCGGTGGTGCGCGACGCGGTCGGCTATTTCAGCAACCAGTGTCTGCCGATACCGCCGATCACGAGCGAGCGCACCTGAGGCCCATCCACGCAGCGCCCTGCGTTTTCCGCGTGTCATGACCGCCTGCTAGCCTGTCCTCCGAGCAGATCAACTCGGAGGACAAATCCATGGACTTGAAAGCCGGCGATGTCGTGATGCTGAAATCCGGCGGCCATCCGCTGACCGTCGCGGAGGTGAAGGAGGACGACGTGCTCTGCCTCTGGATGGGCACGGAAGGCGACCTGTTCCGCGAGACGCTGCCRCTCGCCGCACTCGTGCAGGTGGAAGAAGACCACGACGAGGACGAGGATGACGACGAGGACGAAGAGTAGGCACCCTTAAGGCCGAATCCTGCTTGGATTCGGCTCTCGCTGTCACCGGCCGTTCGGCCTCAGACGAGTCCCCTCATCTGCGGCCGCACGGTCAACTTCCCGAGCGGCGGCGAAGGGCACCTCATCTGTCAGGCGCCGTGTTGTGAACTGTCAGGCAGATTTTCGAAGCGGTCGTGTCTTCGGTTGCTGTCTCGCCGCGCGGCCAATGGCGGCGATCGCCTCCATCTCGTCGACGAGGCTGGAGCGATCGATATCGACCTTCATGGCCTCGCCGAGGAGAGAAGCCGCCGTCTTGAATTGCGGCTCCGCAATCAACCGGTTCACCGCCGCGGCAATGTCCGCTTCGGAGGCGGTTGGCGGCAATCGAAGCCCCGCCCCCTTCGCCTCGACGCGCGCGGCGTTGGCGGCCTGGTCCCGCCCCATTGGCAGAATGAGCTGCGGCAGTCCGTTGATGAGTGAGCGCGTGGTCGTTCCGTGGCCGCCTTGCGATATCACCACGGAAACATCCTTCATGACCAGGTCATGGGGAGCGCCCCGGGTCAAATGCACATTCTTCGGAGCCCTGAGATCGGCGACGTCCAGATTGGGACCGGCCGTTGCAAGGGCATCGATCTCGACCGCTTCCATCGCGTCGATAATGCGCTGAAACATGTCGCGCTGACCTTGCGCGCCCGTGCTGCATGCGATCAACGCGCGAGGACGCCCCGAGCGGGCCGACCATGGCGCTCGCCATGCCTCCGTCTGCAGAGATCTGGACCAGTTCGGGACATCGAGCAGCGGTCCGACATAGCGGAAATTGTCGGGCAGCGTGTCGGCCTGAAAGTCGAACGCCTGGCTGGTCGCGAGCAACAGTCGGTTGGCGCGGTCGAACAGATCGAAGACATCTCTCAGCGGAAAAAGACCCAGATCGGCGCGTGAGCGGTTGAGATCGGGCAGAAACGCATTGAGTGTTTCGGCCTGCCTGGCATTGGCGGCGTCGACTTCGGCGCGCTCTTCCGGTGTCTTCGGTTGGCTCAATGCGCTGATGGCCGGCGGCATTCCCGGCAGGGGCCGAAGGCTGACATGAGGGGACAGCAGAGCGAAAGGCACGCCGGATGCCTCCGCCCCGAGCGCGCCACCAAAAAGCACGTCAAGCACGAGAACGGCATCGGTCGGCAGACGGCCGATCTCATCGCGGATATCGACCGCATAGAGCGCCGCCGGATCAAAGATGGCCCGCCGTAGAAAGTCGTTTATGTCCGAGACATCGACCGGATCCGCAGCCGTTCCGGTCGGGGCGCGGCGCCATGTGACGAATGCAAAGCCGGAGGCCTCGACCTCGGAGCGCATCGCCGGATCCGCCATCACCCGGATGTGGTGTCCATTTTGGCGCAACCTCCGCGCCGCAGTCAGCAGCGGGCTTAGATTTCCGAGGGTCCCCCACGACGCCAGCAAAAAATCATACGACATCCTAGAATCTCTCCATCGCTTGGCCGCGCGTGCGCGCTGGTCCCGCCAAGAATGAAGTGGCGTGCGCTACTGAACGATGTCTCTTCAGTTTGAGATGGTTACAGCTGTAAGGAGAGGACGACCGCTTGTGGGCGCAGAGCGGACATCCGAGTTGCGGACATCCGAGTTGAAGGCTGCAGGCAGACACGATCTTCGGCAGGTCTGCCTACAGCGCCTGCTGGCTCATCACCTGCTCTTCGGTCTGATGGCGTCAACAGTTCCCTGGATGAAGGCCTGGAGTTTCCCGACGTCCCCTTCCGTCAACTTGCCGCTAAAATCCGGCATGCCCTGGTCGCGGAATGGACCGTGGAAGAGGATATTCCTTAGATTGGAGATCTCATCAGTGCCGACGTAGCCGAGATTGATGATGTTGCCGCCGCGGCCGACGCCGGGCACACCGTGGCAGGCTATGCAGGCCGCCGTGACATAG
>NZ_JBFULT010000831.1:0-2332 GCF_054049755.1 Bradyrhizobium sp. P5_C11_2 | reverse complement strand
CCTTCATGGCGTAGCTCGCAGCGTCCTCGGGTGTCCGAACCCCCGCCGCTTGCGCATCAGGTGCGTGCAACCGAACACAAGCTCGGAAGCGGGAAACGGATGGCTGCTCACCATGATGCGTCTGAGCGGACAGCTGAGGCAACAATGTCAAAAGCGAGATCAAAATAGCTGCTCTCAATGGACGCTCCAAGACATTGAAACAGCGCTCAGGTTGAACCAAGCTATTGGGACCGAAATAAGGGGCCCGTCACGTCTGCTACGGGTCAAAGGCGGCGGTCTGCACTGGATGCGATGACTTCTGCTTTACTCCGGACTTCAGACCTGCCGCCGCAGCGCGCCAATCGACGCGATGGGCCAGCAGCGGACCCACGACGATAGCGGCGGCGGGCCCCGAAGAAGCCAAGAGCAGCATGAAAAGACCGTGGACGCTCATCCAGGTTCCCTAATTTCAGACGCTGTTATCGCTGGGCCACTAAGCCGCATGAGCTGGGGAACTTTGCGGTTTGATACTTGATCCAAATCAACAGATTCCCACCCCCCATACCTAGCGTCAGGCCAGACCACATCGTCGGAGAAAGAAGATGCTGAAGCGCTTGCCGGTCATCCTTCTTTTGCTGATTGTCCTCTCCGCGGTCCATTCCCCTGCCGCAGCAGATGACCGAACTGCGGGACCACAAATCCAGGAGGAAATCTGGGCGTTGCCGTTTCCGCTACCTGTGCTTGCTTTCCTGGTACGGCCGGTCGGAGATGGCCCGTTCCCCCTGGTGGTCATGAACCACGGGATTTCTCTCGACGCCAATCAGCGGACGATGTTTCCCATGATCGAATATCGGGACGCGGCACGTTGGTTTGCGCGTCGGGGTTATGTCGTCATCTCGCCTATCAGGTATGGGGCCAGCAGTCTCGATGACAAAGATCAGGGTATCTATGGAGCTGTCTTTGCTCACGTCGGTAGCTGCGACAACCCGAACTTTCGTGGTCCCGGGCTCGCTATAGCCACTCTGAACGAGTGGGTCATCGACTACATGAGCAAGAAGAAGATGGTCCAGCCTGGTAAGGTCATCGTCGTTGGCCAGTCGGGCGGTGGATGGGGCTCGATTGCTCTTGCGAGCCTGAACCCGTCATCGGTTCAGGCCATCATTACCTTTGCGGCGGGGCGTGGAGGCCGAGTTGATGGCAAACCCAACAACAATTGTGCTCCCGATAAGCTTGTTGCCGCTACCGGCGAGTTTGGACGCACCGCACGCATACCGATGCTCTGGATCTACGCGGAAAACGACACCTATTTCGGGCCGGAATTGACGAAGCGGATGTATCAAGCCTTTGTCGAAGCGGGCGGCAATGTCGAATATCGTATGCTGCCCCCCTTTGGAAGTGACGGGCACTTCATGATCGATTCCGCGGACGCAGTGCCGATCTGGTCGCCTTTGGTAGTCCAATTTCTAGAGAAGCATTCAGCAACCACCACGCTGTCGGGGCAAGTCAGCAGCACTTCACCCCAGCAGGAGCCTCAGGCGAAGCCGCCGCGACTGCGCCTACCTGAAAACATTCATTACTCAAACTGGGTAAAACTTTGTTTCGACTCATCCGATAAGACCACGATATGCCGAACGACCTCAACCGGCACGGACGACCTCGATCAGGTGGTGGTGCGTGTGGACCTGATCCAACGGGCTGAYGGTCCGGCTCGCTTGCAGCTCTTCGTTCCGCAAGGGGCAAATCTGCAGCAGGGTGTCAAAGTGACGATAGATCAGGGTAGCCCTACCCAGGTTCCCTTCAACTGGTGTCTCACCAACATCTGCATCGCGGCACGCGGAATCGAACCAACCTTGGCTGCTCAGATGGAAGCCGGCCGACAGCTCAAACTTGAACTCACCGACCTCAACTCGTCGTCAGTTGCGATAAGTCTACCACTCGATCAGTTCGCCACGGCTCACAAAGCGCAGCCCGCCCAAACGTTCGATTTCGCGTCAGATGAGGAATGAACGACGTTGGGTGCCGACGACCGCTTCGGGTCAAAATGCGAAAAGCTCAGTGTGAGTAAATCTAGTCCGCTCCGACCCATTAAGCTGACCTCAAAGCGAAGTCTCGCCACTTCGCTGATGGGCCACAAGCGAACACCGGCGAAAAGGAACGGCCGCCTCGACTATGCGGCGGCCGCCGTCCATTCTTGGCTGTCAGTCAGGTGGGTGTGCCTCACATCTTGACCATCTCGGTGCGATATTTCGCCAGCAGGGCCGCGATCAGTTTTCCCTTCTCGGCCATCTCTTCCGGGGTCGGCTTCGGCGGCGGCGATGTGCGGCATTCGACGGGGAAACCGACCGCCAGAAAG
>NZ_JBFULT010000830.1:0-2337 GCF_054049755.1 Bradyrhizobium sp. P5_C11_2 | reverse complement strand
CACTGGAACCTAAATCCAGCGCGTCTACCAGTTCCGCCACGCCCGCGTGAATTTGCATCAAGACCGGCCGCGATGCTGCGGGCGGCCGGGCTTATAGCATGTGCCTGACTGTTCGCAGCAAAAAAATGGCCGCCTGGAGGCACGCTTGACGTAGGCACGACGGCTGGACTTATCCAGCGCGGCATGGTCCGGATCGAGCCATGAAACTGCGGATTTTTGACCCGACTCGGCGTGAGGTTCTGGCCGGCCTTGGAGCCTCTGCCGCCGGGTTGATGGCGGGCGGCGCAGGCCCGCTCGTGACCGCCCAGCTCGCCCTTCAAGCCAGGCCGGCCACGCTGGCTCTCAGGCCGGGGCAGCCGGCCACACCAATCTGGGAGCTGGCCGCCGTAAGCCATCTCGGCGACGTCCGTCTCAAGCGTTTTGACCGCTGCGAAGTGGTCTTCCGGAACGACCTGCCTGTGCCGCTTGCGCCAGCCTGGTACGGCCTCAATGGCCCGGCCGCCGCCGACCCGTTGCGGGGACGCGCGCCGACGGCGCCCGACGCGACCGAAACATCAATTATTTCAGTACCCTACGCGGGAACCCTGCTGGCCGACTTTCGGCTCTTCGAGGATGGTCAGAAGCAGCCCGCGCGCCCGCTTCCGGTCATCGCCGCCGAGACCAACCGGGTCGCCGTCGATCGTGACGTGGTCCTCTTGATCGAGGAATGGCGCCTGCGGCCCGATGGGACCGCGCTTCCCCCGGGCCAGGACCCGAAGGACACGACCCCGCTTTATACAATCAACGGGCAGACTTCATTCGAACTCTCAGCCGCGGCCAATGAGCGGCTGCGGCTACGCTTCATCAACGGCTCGCAACGTTCTGTTCTGGCGATCAAATTGGATAACCACGAGGTCCAGATGATGGCGCTGGACGGCCAGCCGGCCGAGCCGTTCCCGGCGCGCAACGGTGCCCTGGTGTTGGCCCCCGGCGCCCGTGCCGACGCCTTCGTGGATACCACCACCTCGGCAGCGTTCGTTCTGCATGACGGCAAAGCGGCACGCCGGGTCGGGAGCCTGACGATCTCAGGCAATCGAGAACGGCGCGCACCGCTGTTGCCCCCACCACCGCTCCCTTCGAACGACCTGCCAGAGAAGCTCGATCTGAGAGGCGCCCTGCGGTTCGATGTCGCGCTCGGCGCACCCGACGCCGCTTGGACACGGCCGGCAAATTTCTCCACCGCCTCCGAACCGGCTTTCCGCGCCAAGACCGGCCGCACCGTCGTACTGGCCCTGAAGAACCCCGCCCCCGTCACCACCGTCTTCCACCTGCACGCCCACCATTTCCGCCTGCTCGACCGGCTCGACGATGGCTGGAAGCCCTACTGGCTCGACACGCTCGCGATCGAGCCCGGCCAGACCCAGCGCATCGCGTTCGCCGCAACCTCGCCCGGGCGATGGCTGATCGAATCCGTCGTGACCGACTGGGCCGCGCCGCGGCTGGTGCGCTGGTACGCGGTGGAGTGAGCGCTCCGCTCTGTAGGGTGGGCAAAGGCGCTCTTCGCGCCGTGCCCACCATTTTCCTGACGTTGGTAGGCATGGTGGGCACGCTTCGCTTTGCCCACCCTACGTGGCGCACGTGAAGCAAGTGCTCAGTACTCGATCCCCAGCGCACCATAAATCCGCCGGTGCACGGCCGGCAGGGTCTCGGTGAGATCTTCCGCGATCAGCCCCGGCCCCGCCTCGCTTGCCGCCTCGCCGTGCATCCACACGCCGATGCTGGCGGCTTCGAACGCCGGCACACCCTGCGCCAAAAGCCCTGCGATGACGCCGGAGAGCACGTCGCCGGCACCGGCTGTGGCCAGCCAGGGCGGCGCGTTGGCGGCGATGGTGGCGCGGCCGTCGGGCGCGGCGATGGTGGTATCCGGCCCCTTCAGCAGCACCACGGCGCCGGAACGTTCGGCGGCGGCGCGAACGCGCTCGAGCTTGGAGCGGCCGGGATGCTTGTTGCTGAGATCGGAGAACAGCCGCGGAAACTCGCCCTCATGCGGCGTCAGCACCACCGCATTGTCGTGCGAGGACTTGATCGATTCAAACAGGCGCTCGGGGTTTGCGGCAAAGCTCGTCAGCGCATCGGCATCGAGCACCAGATGCCGCTGTGCCGTGAGCGCGGTGTGGACAAAGTCGCAGGTCCGCTCGCCGATGCCCGCGCCGGGGCCGATCATGCAGGTGTTGTAGCGCTTGTCGCCGAGGAGCTCGGCGAACTCGACCGCGGTATCGACGGGACGGACCATCACCGCGGTCAACGCGCTTGCGTTGATCGCGAGCGCATCGCGCGGGCTCGCCAGCGTCACCAGGC
>NZ_JBFULT010000829.1:0-2338 GCF_054049755.1 Bradyrhizobium sp. P5_C11_2 | reverse complement strand
GTGTGGTTGCAGGGTTTCCGGAGGACAATGGATCGCTTTGACTCGGCTCTGATACGCGGAGCTGGCAACGCACCTGCGACGAATGCCGAATGGGCGCAGCGCCAAGCGGCGAAGCCCACGCTGTCAGAGGCGGCCTATCGTTTGATCGAACGCAGCCTCATGGATGGCGGGCGACGGCGCAGCTAGCAGGTCTTCAGTTGCAGATGCTGGATGCACGTGCACGTCGTCGTCGACGCGGAATACTTCACGTCGTAGTACGGAAAGCTGGAGTTGGCCGGGCTGTTGGTCGAGCAACGCGGGAACAGATAATAGCTGTCTGTCAGCTTCACGGTGCCGGCGATCGTGTAGCCGAGGTTGGGCGTGTAGTCATAGGACACCTCGCTCAGGATGAGCGAGATGTTGGCATTGTCGGCTTTCTTCGGGTCGGCCGCAGTGAACGCGGACAAGGTCAGCTGCTGACCCACGGCTCTCGCCGCCGAGGGTGTGGTCGACGTGCTCCATTGAACCGTCGCCTTGCCGGTGCTGTCGGTCGAGACGCCGGAGACCGTGATCGTCATCAGCGACGTGCTGCCGTTCTTGACCGGATAAGGCGCCATGATGGCCGTCGAAGCCGCAAGGATGCCGTTCATCTGGGTCGTACTAACCGACGTGTTCTGCGACACCATGTCGGCGACGCTGTGCGCCGTTGCGCTGACCTTGACGTTCATGGCCAGGCCGTTTCCCAGCTCCACGCCGCCGATGTAAAGCACCAGCATGAACGGCGTCACGATGGCGAATTCCGTCGCCGCCACGGCACTAACGTCGGTGCAAAAGCCCCGCGCGCGAAACGACAGGCCGGCGATCATAGCGATGTCCTTCTATGGCTCGTTCTGGAAYGCGGCAGACGCCATGATCAGCCGGTTGCCGTCCGAGATATTCGAGAGATTGAAGCCGAGCGGCCCGAGCATCACCGGCCACACATACATCACCCGGAGAACGACGATATCGCCGATGTCCCCGGGATTGAATTGCCAGCTGTTCGTGACCGCTCCCTTGCTGTCGAAAGTCAGGGTCGGCATCGCCGTGTTCGCCGTAGACCACGTCGTGGCAACCTGCATGTCGACCATCAGGCCGCCGCAGCTGAAGAAAATCACGACCTGATCACAGACCTTCTGCTTGAATGCCGCCTGCGTCAGCGCCTGATCCTTCACCTGCCCGGTCAGGACCAGGCGGCTCGATTGGCGCACCACGGATTCGAGCAACTGCTGGGCAAAGAACACGAGAAACGTCTGGATGAGCGCAATGATGAGCGCGAGGAACGGCGCGGCAACGAGCGCGAATTCGACAGCCGTGGCACCCTTGCTATCCCGAGCGAAGGCGGCACAGCGATTGCGGCGCCTCTTCGTCGTTGCGATGTCCGGTCCGGTCATGGCGCGCTCTCTATTGCACAAGGTTGGCCGTGCTTGACGCAACCTTGATGAAGAGGTCCGTCAGGGCGTCGGAAATGTTCTGGCCATTTTGAACACTCTTGTAGAAACCCGGCGACGCGCAGGATTGCAGATTTTGTGCGATCTGGCCTGTCGTTGAGGTTGGCTGGTCGTACTTGTCGATCCAGGTCATGTACCAGTTGTCCGTTTTCTGGATACCGGTGGCGGGATTGGCGATAAGTTGCAGATACTCCGTGTAGAGCACCGCGATCTTGATGCCCCGGTTCTTGATGGTCGTGCACATCGTCGTGTCGAGCGGCTGCTGGCATCGATTGTTGGAGGCGAGGCTCGCGTTGGGGCAGGCTGAAGCGCCCGAGACGATCTTGTCCTCGACGCCGTCGGTGACAAGGAACACCACTTCCTGCGGCGTATCTCCCGTCGCGTTGCTGCCAAGCCCGGGATTGGGCATGATGCCGTTGAGGGTCTTAAGCGCACCGGCGATATCCGTGCCGTTGTCTGTCTTGCAGTTGGTCGTCACAACGACGCAGTTCTGGTAGGCGACCGCCATCAGCGAGATGCTGGAAACCTGGGTCCCGGCGAGTGTCGGGGTGGTCAGCGCGGCCAGTGTGTTCAAGCTCAAGTCGAACGAATAGAGCGCCGCTTTGTAGGTGGTGTTGTTCAACGCCGACATGCACTGCATGACGCCCCCCGAAACGCCCGACTGCGGGCAGTTCGACCATGTATTGAGCAACTGGTTGACGGCATTCGTCACGAGATCGATCCGCAACGTGATATTGTTGGCGCGCGCGATCGCGAGGTTATCCTTGGTTCCGCCATCGTGACCGATATTGGTTTGATGACAGGCGAAGCCGCAATTCTGCGAGGCCCCTGCTGCCTGGTACGCGGGGGCGGTGTACTTGATGAGATTGCTT
>NZ_JBFULT010000828.1:0-2340 GCF_054049755.1 Bradyrhizobium sp. P5_C11_2 | reverse complement strand
GGATTGCTTCGCTCCGCTCGCAATGACGGAGTGTGGGAGACAACACGCGTCCCTCTCGTGTCCCGGACGCGCTGCAGCGTTCTTACGCTGCTGCGCAGAGCCGGGACCCAGAAGGCCACGCAAACCGCCGACGCGTGGGCCCCGGCTCTGCAGCGCACCGTCGAAAAGACGCTGCGCTGCGTCCGGGGCACGAGACCGTTGTTCATCGATAGACATAGCTGTTCATCCTCGCGGCGTGCTTCGCCCGAGCTTTGCGTCGTCGCGTCACCCTCGCAAATGAAAGAGGGCGCAGGGAAGACCGGGAGCCGGCTGGCTCCTATTGATCCGCTATGCGCAAGGTAGATTTGCGCTACRATGCACAGCKGGAAACAGGGCAACCGGAGACATCCCGGCCTTTCCCTGCGCAGTGGTTGGAACGRCTTATGTCGCGCTCTCCCCGGGGAGCGATGCACTATTGCCCCCGTCGCCCTGCGGATGGCTGATGCGTGTGCCCGGTCGGGCAGCGCACATCACCACAGGACTTGGCGCACAGACCCCGGGCGCCAGGACCACACGATTTGGCCGTACGCAAGTTACACCGGTCGTGTGCGCGACGCGGGTCGCTCACGGCTCTCCGCCCTGCGACCGCCTTCGCGCCGATGTGGCTTGCGTCCACCGCCGCCCGGCCCGCGTGTCGTGACGATCGCGATACGCCCCTCTTCCTCGGGCCGGAGTGCGCGCAACATGCGCTGTTTCCGAATTTCGGTAAAGCRGAATTTTTTTGMCRSCGCGCRTTGACCKAYKGCTYGSGTGTTTTGCCCGACGGGCATCGCGATATCTTGTAGCCCGGATGGAGCGCAGCGTAATCCGGGAATCCGTCCCAGCGGACACAGCGGCCCCGGATTGCGCTGCGCTCCATCCGGGCTACGGGCCCGTGTTGATTTGCGCGACCGGCCATCGTGTTGGTATGGTTCGTGCAGGCGATCCTGCCGCCTCCCCCCAACAAGACTGTGAAAATGCCTAGCTCAAGACCCGACCGCATCCGCAAGCTCCTCGCCGACCTCGTCGCCTTCGACACCGTCAGCGATCGCTCCAATCTGCCCCTGATCGCCCATATCGAGAGCTATCTTGCGTCCCACGGCGTCAAGGGTGATCGCATCGTCGACGAGACCGGGCAGAAGGCTTCGCTGTGGGTGACGATCGGGCCGGAGGATCGCCCCGGCTTCGTGCTGTCGGGCCACACCGACGTCGTGCCGGTCGTGGGCCAGGACTGGAGCCACGATCCGTTCAAGCTCGTCGAGCGCGACGGCAAGCTCTACGGCCGCGGCACCACCGACATGAAGGGCTTTGTCGCGGTCTGCCTCGCCATGGTGCCGGAGATGCTGGAGGCGAAGCTCGCGACGCCGATCCATCTCGCGATCTCCTATGACGAGGAGATCGGCTGCGTCGGCGTGCGGCCAATGCTGCGCGAGATCGCCAAGAGACGCGTCAAGCCGCTCGGCGCCTTCATCGGCGAGCCGACCGAGATGAAGGTCATCAGCGGCCACAAGGGCAAGCACGGCGTGCGCGCGACGTTCAAGGGGCTCGCCCGGCACTCCTCGATCGCGCCGGATGGCGTCAACGCGATCGAATACGCCGCCGAGCTGATCATCGAGATCCGCCGCCGCGCCGTGCAGCTCGCAGGCAAGAGGGCAACAGACAGTCTCTACGACGTTCCGCACTCGACGCTGCTCACCAGCATCGTGCACGGCGGCGCCGCGCTGAACATCGTGCCGGACACTTGCACGGTGGATTTCGAATGCCGCGGCATCGGCATCACCGAGTCGCGTGAGGTCACAGACGCGATCGTCGCGTGGGCCAAGGCCGAGCTCGAGCCAGCGATGAAGGCGCGAAACCCCGAGTGCGGCATCGATTTCGAGGAGATCCTCGACTATCCCGCGCTCGACACCGCGGCCGACGCGGCCATCGTCACGCTGGCCAAGAGCCTTGCGGGGCGCAACGACCACGCCAAGGTCGCCTTCGGCACCGAGGCGAGCTTGTTTGCCAGCATGGCCGATATCCCGTCGGTGGTGATCGGCCCCGGCGGAATCGCGCAGGCGCACACGCCGGACGAGTTCGTCGAGATGTCGGAGCTGGAGAAATGCGCGGGGTTCGTGGAGAAGCTGATCGCGCATTGCGCGAAGGGATGATCGGGGACTGCAACTAACTGGGTCCCGGCTCTGCGGAGCAGCGCTACGCGCTGCACCGCGTCCGGGACACGAGAGCAAGCGGAAATTCGGGCTCGTGTCCCGGACGCGGAGCGGCACGAAGTGACGCTCCGCAGAGCCGGGCCCCAGAGCGCTTGGCCCCAGAGCGCTTGGC
>NZ_JBFULT010000827.1:0-2341 GCF_054049755.1 Bradyrhizobium sp. P5_C11_2 | reverse complement strand
GCGCCCGCAGGCGGGCGAGCACGCGAAACACCTCGTCGCAGACGGTGGCCGAGGTCGGGGCGGAATATTGCGGATAGAGCGGCACGGCCAGGATGCGTTCGCAGCCCTTTGCGATCAGCGCCTCGATGCCCGACTTGATCGAGGGATTGCCGTAGCGCATCGCCCAATCCACCACGACGTGGTCGCGGTCCAGCAGCGCGGCTGCGAGCTTGTCGGCTTGCGACCGCGTGATGGTCTTGAGCGGTGACTCGTTCTTCTCGGTATTCCAGATCTTCAGATAGTCGAGCGCCTTGGTGCGCGGCCGGCTGCGCAGGATGATCCCGTTCAGCACCAGTTGCCAGATCAGGCCCTGGTCCTCGATGACGCGGGGGTCCGAGAGGAATTCCTTGAGATAAACCCGCACGCCGGGGGCGTCGGCCGTATCGGGCGTGCCGAGATTGACCAGCAGCACGCCGACGCGCGAGGGGCCGGGCTGCGCGGCCCGCTTTGCGGTCTCGATGGGGACAATCGTGGTCATGGTCCGTTGGGTCGCGCGTTGCTCCGAACTTGTCAAGATTGGGCCGGTTTCGCTAGGGTCGGTGCACAGGGGGAGGAACCATGACGCTTGCGGAATGGTGCGTTTTCGGAGCACTGCTGCTCTATCTGGCGACGATAGCCTCGATCAAATGGATCCGGTTTGGCGGCTTCGACAATTCCCGGCCGCGCGATCCCGCCTTCTATGAGGATGCCATCGCGCAGCGCGCGCTCGGCGCCCATCAGAACGGCATCGAGACCTTTCCGTTCTTCGCCWTCGCGGTGCTGCTCGCCGAATTCAGGGACGCGCCGCAGCGGCTGATCGACGAGCTCGCGGTGCTGTTCCTGATCGTGCGGATCGCCTACGTGCTGACCTATCTCGGCAACCGCCCGACGCTGCGCTCGATCCTCTGGAGCATCGGCTTTGCGATCAATCTCGGGATTTTCTTCATGCCGATGTTGAAGCGGTTTTTGCCGGTGTGAGCTTGTCAGAGATCGTAGCCCGGATGGAGCGAAGCGTAATCCGGGGTCCTTCCGCAGCGGCACTGTCCCGGATTGCGCTTCGCTCCATCCGGGCTACGAGGCTTTCGGCTCAAAAACACGTCGTCCGTTCGGCCGCGATGTAGCCGAACAGCAGGCCCGCGCCGAACAGCAGCACGAGACCGGCGGCGCCGAATTCGATGCCGCGCATGAACAGCGCGCCGCCGCCGTCGCGCCCTGCGCTCAGGCGGCCGGCGATGTCCTTGGCGGAGACGGCGATGACCGCAATGGCCGCGACCGTGATCGCGGTGCCGAGCCCCATCAGCAGGGTCGCGGCGATGCCGGCCCAGAACAGGCCCTGGGCGAGCGCGAACACCAGCACCAGGATCGCGCCCGAGCACGGACGGATGCCGACGGTCAAGATCGCGGCAAAACCGCGCCGCCAGCCGCCGGGACCGGCGAGCTCGCTCGGCGCGGGACCGTGGGAATGGCCGCAATGTTCGTCATGGACGTGCTCATGTGCGTGATGGGCGTGGGCGTGACCATGATCGTGGTGACGATGATCATGGCCGTGAGCATGGTCATGATGGTCATGCGCATCATGATGGTGATGGCCGTGATCATGGTGATGCGGCACGCCCGCGATCGCCGGCACCGGCTGCGCGGCCTGGAGCGCGCGAATAAAGGCGCCGCCCTTGACCCAGACTAGGCGCAGGCCGAACAGCGCGATCAGGGCGTAGCTGGCGATCTCGATCGCGCCTTCCGCCTTGCACATGGTTTTCGCCGTCGCATTCAGCACCCAGGCCGAGATGCCGACGATCAGGATCGCCACCAGCGACTGCATCAGGGCCGAGGCAAACGACAGCGCGATGCCGCGCCGCGCGGTCTCGCGGTTGGCGACAAGATAGGAGGCGATCACCGCCTTGCCGTGGCCGGGACCGGCGGCGTGGAAGATGCCGTAGGCAAACGAGATGAAGAGCAGCGTCCACACCGCCGAGCCGTCGGTCTTGGCGGCGCGGATCGTCGCCGACATCTGGCGATAGAATTCCGACTGTTTTGCCAGCAGCCAGCCGATGATGCCGCTGGCCTCGGGTTCGGCCGCCTGCGCGGGGCGCGGCGCGCCGAACGGATTTTGCGCGAGCAGATCGTGAAGCGCGGCATCGGCCACGATCGCGACCAGCAGAACGGCCACGCAGGCGATCAGCCCGCGGGTGAGCAGGGAGAGATGCTGCTTCAAGGGCAATCCACCGTGATCTTGTTGGCGAACATCATGCCGAAATTGGAGTTCTCGCCGTTCAGGAAGGTCTGCTCATTGAGCTTCTGGGCGGTGGCCGAGCCGTCGCTGGGA
>NZ_JBFULT010000826.1:0-2384 GCF_054049755.1 Bradyrhizobium sp. P5_C11_2 | reverse complement strand
GCGAATATCAWCCAGAAAATTGCGCAGGAGCTTGGGGTTCGGGCGGAGCAGGTCGAGGCGACGGTAGCGCTGCTCGACGGCGGCGCCACGGTTCCCTTCATCGCCCGCTACCGCAAGGAAGCGACCGGTGCGCTCGACGACGCGCAATTGCGCACCCTGGAGGAGCGCCTGGGCTACCTGCGCGAGCTCGAAGACCGCCGCAAGGCCATCCTCGAATCGGTCCGTGAGCAGGGCAAGCTCGATGCCGCGCTCGAAGCCACGATCATGGCCGCCGACAGCAAGGCGCGCCTGGAAGACATCTATCTGCCGTTCAAGCCGAAGCGCCGCACCAAGGCGGAGATCGCCAAGGAAGCCGGCCTCGAGCCGCTCGCCAATCAGCTGATGGCGGAGCCTGCCAACGATCCGAAGATCGTGGCCGAAGCCTTCGTCAACGCCGAGAAGGGCGTCGCGGATGCCGCCGCCGCACTCGACGGTGCCCGCGCCATCCTGGTCGAACGTTTTGACGAAGACGCTGACCTGATCGGCGCGCTGCGCGAAGAGATGTGGACCAATGCGCGCATGGCCTCCAAGGTGCGCGACGGCAAGAAGACCGAGGGCGAAAAATTCGCCGACTATTTTGAATTTTCCGAGCCGCTGACGAAGCTGCCATCGCATCGCATCCTCGCGATGTTCCGCGGCGAAAAGGAGGAGATCCTCGATCTCCAGATCCAGGCTGAGGCCGAAGCGCCGCCGCCCGGCGTGCCGGGCGCCTATGAGCTGAAGATCATGAAGCGGTTCGGCATCGCCGACCTCAAGCGCGCCGGCGACCGCTGGCTGATCGACACCGTGCGCTGGGCCTGGCGCACCAAGATCCAGGTGCATCTCAACATCGATCTGCGGATGCGGCTGTGGAATGCCGCCGAGACTGAGGCCGTGCGCGTGTTCGCCTCCAATTTGCGCGACCTCTTGCTGGCCGCGCCCGCCGGCACCCGCGTGACGATGGGGCTCGATCCCGGCTTCCGCACCGGCGTCAAGGTTGCGGTGATCGACGCGACCGGCAAGGTGGTCGATACCGCCGTGATCTATCCGCACGAGCCGCAGCGGCAGTGGAACGAGGCGCTTGCGATCCTCGGCAAGCTCGCGCTGAAGCATCGCGTCGAGCTGATCGCGATCGGCAACGGCACCGCCTCGCGTGAGACCGACAAGCTCGCGGCCGATCTCGTCAAGGGCCTGGCCGAACTGAAGATGACCAAGATCGTGGTGTCGGAAGCCGGCGCGTCGGTCTATTCGGCCTCCGCCTTCGCGTCGCAGGAATTGCCGGGCCTGGATGTCACCCTGCGCGGTGCGGTCTCGATCGCGCGGCGGCTCCAGGATCCGCTTGCCGAGCTGGTCAAGATCGAGCCCAAGGCGATCGGCGTCGGCCAGTACCAGCACGATCTTGGCGAGGCCAAGCTCGCCAAGTCGCTCGATGCCGTGGTCGAGGACTGCGTGAACGCGGTTGGCGTCGACGTCAACACCGCCTCCGCGCCGCTGCTCGCGCGGGTGTCGGGCGTCGGTTCCGGCCTCGCGCAGAGCATCGTGCAGCACCGTGATGCCAACGGCCCGTTCAAGTCGCGCAAGGCGCTGAAGGACGTGCCGCGGCTCGGGCCGAAGGCGTTCGAGCAGTGCGCGGGCTTTTTGCGCATCCTTGGCGGCGAAGACCCGCTCGATTCCTCCGGCGTGCATCCGGAAGCCTATCCGGTGGTGCGACGCATCCTTTCCGCCACCAAGAGCGACATCAAGGCCCTGATCGGCAGCAGCGACATTGTGCGCACGCTGAAGCCAAAGGACTTCGTCGACGAGACCTTCGGTCTGCCGACTGTCACCGACATTCTGCGCGAGCTGGAAAAGCCCGGCCGCGACCCGCGCCCGGCGTTCAAGGCCGCGGTGTTCAAGGAAGGCGTCGAGGAGATCAAGCATCTCCAGAAGGGCATGATCCTCGAGGGCACCGTGACCAACGTTGCCGCCTTCGGCGCCTTCGTCGATATCGGCGTGCACCAGGACGGCCTCGTGCACATCTCGGCGATGTCGAAGACGTTCATCAAGGATCCACGCGAAGTGGTGAAGCCCGGCGACATCGTCAAGGTGAAGGTGCTGGACTTCGAGGTCGCCCGCAAGCGCATCTCGCTGACGCTGCGCCTCGACGACGAGGTCGGCGCCAAGAAGGATGCGCCCGGCATGCAGCGCGACAACAATTCGCGCAACACCGCCCGCATGACCTCGTCGGCGCCGCGCAAGCAGGAGTCCTCCGGCGGCGGCGCGCTCGCCGAAGCGCTGTGCCGCGCAGCCGAGAAGAACGGCGGCAAGCGCGCGTGAGTTTTAACCTCTCCCCGCTCTTAGCGGGGAGAGGTCGGATCGCCCCCGGC
>NZ_JBFULT010000825.1:0-2390 GCF_054049755.1 Bradyrhizobium sp. P5_C11_2 | reverse complement strand
CGGTCGCGAGCGAGGCCGGCGTGGCGGTGTCGCCGAGATAGACAGTGGTATTGCCGCTGCCGTCGGTGACGAGGTGGCCGCTGACGCCCGAGCCGGACGGAACCGCGGTCGAGGCCGGCGCGGTGCCGCTGCGGAAGGTGATGGTCTTGCCGTTCACGGTCAGCGTGTCGCCATCGGCGGGCTGGGCGTTGCCGAGCAGGCCGGTGGCGCTCGTGCCGCTGGTGGCGATCAGGGTGATGGTGCCGGCCAGGGCGGTGGTGCCGTCACCGGCCGTCGCACCAGTGCTTGCAAAGGAGCCGATGGTGGCGCCGAGCGTGGTGGTGCCGTTCGCCGCGGTGGTGCCGCCGGCCGTGCCGTTATACAGCACGTTGCTGCTCGCCGTCGCGCTGGCGAAGCTCGTCGTGCCGCGGAGGTCGGCCGCCGTCGCACCGGCGATGGTGGTGGAGACGTTGGACTTGGTGGAGTAACCGACCGTGGTCTGCAGCGCCTGGTTGGCGATCGACTTGGCGCTATCGATCAGTTTCTGCAACGAAGTCAGGCCGGTGTTGGCAGCCTGCAGCACCTGCACGCCGTTGGCGATGCCGTCGAGCAAATTGTTGATGTCGCTGGCGCGGTTGTCGAGCGACTGAGCGGTGAAGAAGTTGGTGGGATTATCGAGAGCCGAGTTGACGCTCTTGCCGGTCGACAGACGGTTCTGCGTGGTGGCGAGGAGATCGGCGGTGGACTGGAGAGAAAGCAGGTTCTGACGAACCGATGCGGAAAGAACAATACCGGACATGACTCTTACCCTTCTGGCTTACGCGTCTTCGTTCGATCGCTTCGGATCGAGTGACGGGGCCAGCGTGCCGCGACATGGCTAACAAAGGGTGAAACGAGCATCGCCTGCGTAAGCGCCGGTTCACCATGAACGACTGGAAGCGCTTGCGGGGTCCGGCAATCGCCCTGAAATCATTGGCGATTCTCAGCGCTTACGCTCCATTAACCATAACCGCTGGTTACTTTTCAGAGTGTCGCCTGCCCTCTCGAAACCTCGAGCGACGAACGAAAAAAAGCGGCGGGGCCGAAGCCCCGCCGCCGGATCCTGCTTGCGATGCTGTCCGCGAGTTAGCGGAGCAGCTGGAGCACGCTCTGCTGCGACTGGTTGGCCAGCGACAGCGCGGAGACCGCGATCGACTGGCGGGTCGAGAGTGCCTGGCTGTTCGCCGCCTCGACGTTGGTGTCGGCCAGGGTCAGGTTGGACGARCCGGTCTGCAGCACGTTGATCAGGYTCTTGTTGAAGTCCTGACGMACCTGCACSAYSGWCAGGTTCGAACCCAGAGCSGAGGCTTCCGAGCGCAGCGTGCTCGAGGCCGMGTTCAGGTTGGTCAGCACCTTGTTGGTGGCAGCGTTGTCGATGAAGTCGACRCCGCTGGTCAGCGCAGCAAGGCCCAGACCCTTGGAGTTGTAGGTGACGCCGGTGATGCTCARGYTSGACTTGSCRGTCTCGTCGAACACCAGCTTGAGCTGGTCGCCGTTSARSAGGTTGACGCCGTTGAACGARGAGTCCTGCGMRGTCGWGTCGATCTGGTTCAGGATGTTGTTGTACTGAGACACCAGGTTCGCACGCGAGGTCTGAGCAACGGTGTCCTGGACGGGGGTGGAAGCCGTCGAGAACGTGAGCGACGAGGTCAGCGTGCCGCCGATCGCACCACCTGCAGCGCTCGATCCGATGGTCGAGGACGCGTAGTCGTTGGTGGTCGAGACCGTCAGCAGGCCGTTGGCGTCGATCGTCGCTGTCAGGTTGTTGGCCTGCAGCTTCGAGTTGAGCTGATCGAGCGTCTTGACCGTGCCGTTGGTGCCGTCGCCGAAGGTGACGTTGACCGCCGTGCCCGCGTTGAAGGAGGAGAAGGTCAAGGTCTTGCCGGCGATGCCGCCAATGCCCGAGGTGCGCGCCGCGGTGAAGGCGGTCGCGGTCCCGGTGTTGCCGGCGAGGCCAAGCGCGTTCAGCGCGTTGCCAGTGCCGGTGATCGACAGGTCGGCATTGACACCGGTCGAGAGCTTGAGCTGACCCGAGGCGTTGATCGACGAGTTGGTCTGGCCGGTCGCAGTCGCAAGCGTCGCGGTGCCGTTGGCGTTGACCGTCGCGGTCTGCACGCCGGTGGCAAGGTCGATCGCCTTCAAGACGTCGTTGACCGTGCCGGCCTGCAAATAGACCGTCGAGTTGCCGTTGCCGTCGGTGAGAACGTTACCGCTGGCACCATAACCCGTCGGAACGCTCGGAGCACCGGTCGAGCCCGGGATCGGCGCGTTCTTGAAGGTGATGACGTGACCGTCGACGTTCAGCGTCGAACCGTCCGCGATGGTCGCACCCAGCGAGGCCGCGCTCGTGGTTTTCGGTTGACGTTGACGGT
>NZ_JBFULT010000824.1:0-2396 GCF_054049755.1 Bradyrhizobium sp. P5_C11_2 | reverse complement strand
CGCATCGGCGGCTCGAAGGTGCGAACCTCGAACAGCATCACGGCCTTGGCGGTCTGCTGCATCTGGTCGATGGCGTCGTCCATCGACGTGATGAGGTTCTTGATGTCGCCCCGGTCGAACGGCGTGATGAAGGTACGGCGCACCGCGGTCAGCACCTCGCGGGTGATGTTATCGGCATCGTTCTCGAACTGGTTGACGCGCTGGCAATAGACCGGCGTCTCCTCGCCCCCGTTCAGCATTCCCTGGAGCGCGACGGAGCCCTGGATCACGGTCTGGGCATGGCGGTCGAACAGGTCAAAGAACCGTTCTTCCTTGGGCAGGAAGGCGCGAAACCATCGCATCATGGGATAGGCTACCGGTTGGAAATGGCCCGGCCCGAGCAGGCCGTCATAAAACTGTCATAGACCATTTTCGACCCGCGCGCGTGCTACCTCACGCCCGCGGAACCGGATCATCCACCGCTTTCACGCAGCCTATAAATTTACATCAGATCAATAGCTTAGAGTGATCGTCGGAAGTAGTGCGCGATTTCACCGACCACGCCGCGGCGGAAGGTGAGCACGCAGATCACGAAGATCGAGCCCTGGATCACCGTCACCCACTGGCCGAAGCTCGCCAGATATTGCTGCATGGCGATGATCGCGAAGGCGCCGACCACGGGCCCGAAGATGGTGCCGAGACCGCCGACCAGCGTCATCAGCACGACTTCGCCGGACATCGTCCAGTGCACGTCGGTGAGCGAGGCATTCTGCGCCACGAACACCTTCAGGGACCCGGCAAAGCCGGCCAGCGTGCCTGACAGGACGAAGGCCAGGAACTTGTACTGGTCGGTCCGGTAGCCCAGCGAGATCGCGCGCTGCTCGTTCTCGCGGATCGACTTCAGGACTTCGCCAAACGGCGAGTTGATGATGCGGTAGATCAGCAGGAAGCCGGCGAGGAAGCCGACCAGCACGACATAGTAGAGGACGGTCGGCTTCGAGAGATCGAAGAGCCCGAACATGCGTCCCTGCGGAATGCCCTGGATGCCGTCTTCGCCATGGGTGAATGGCGCCTGGAGGTAGATGAAGTACAGGAGCTGCGACAGCGCCAGCGTGATCATCGAGAAATAGATGCCCTGGCGGCGGATCGAGATGTAGCCGGTCACGATCGAGAGCAGGAAGGCACCGGCGACGCCGACGAGGATGCCGAGTTCCGGCGGCAGCGCCCATACCTTCAGCGCATGCGCGGTGCAATAACCGGCCGTCCCCAGGAACATCGCGTGGCCGAACGACAACAGGCCGCCATAGCCGATCAGAAGGTTGAAGGCGCAGGCGAGCAACGCGAAGCACAGCGCCTGCATCACGAAGAACGGATAGACCCCCGTGAACGGCACCGACGCCAGCAGCAGCGCCATCACCACAAACACGATCATCTCGTCGCGCATCGCGCGCGGGGTCGCCCGCAGCGTATCGTCCGTCAAGGCTGTCATATCAGGCCGCCCTTCCCGTCAATCCGGTTGGCTTCACCAAGAGCACCAGCACCATCAGCACGAACACGACGGTGTTGGAGGCCTCGGGGTAGAAATACTTGGTCAGGCCCTCGATCACACCGAGCGCGAAGCCGGTGATGATCGAACCCATGATCGATCCCATACCCCCGATCACGACCACCGCGAACACCACGATGATGAGGTCGGCGCCCATCAGCGGCCGCACCTGGTTGATCGGCGCCGAGAGCACGCCGGCGAGCGCGGCAAGGCCGACGCCGAGACCATAGGTCAGCGTGATCATGCGCGGCACGTTGATGCCGAAGGCGCGCACCAGCGTCGGGTTTTCGGTCGCGGCGCGGAGGTAGGCGCCGAGCCGCGTCTTCTCGATCAGGAACCACGTCGCGATGCACACAATCAGCGAGAACACGACGACCCAGCCGCGATAGACCGGCAGGAACATGAAGCCGAGATTCATGCCGCCCCTGAGCTGGTCAGGAATGGCGTAAGGCAGGCCCGACGATCCAAAATAGTTCTGGAATACGCCCTGCACGATCAGCGCAATGCCGAAGGTCAGGAGCAGGCCGTAGAGATGATCGAGTCCGGTCAGCCATTGCAGCATGGTCCGTTCCAGGATCATGCCGAAGATGCCGACGACAATCGGGGCGATGATCAATGCCGGCCAGTAGCCAATGCTGAGATAATCATTGTTCAGCAGGAAATAGGCGACGAACGCGCCCATCATGTAGAGCGCGCCATGGGCGAAATTGATGATGTTGAGCATGCCGAAGATCACGGCAAGCCCGAGACTGAGCAGCGCGTAGAACGAGCCGTTGATCAGTCCCACCAGTAGCTGAGCGTAAAGAGCCTGCATCGATCCCGCACCCGGTCCCTTCGGCGTTCCCTTAAAGTCGCCCGCAGGCCGAAAGGC
>NZ_JBFULT010000823.1:0-2410 GCF_054049755.1 Bradyrhizobium sp. P5_C11_2 | reverse complement strand
GGATCTCGCCGCGGCTCTCCTCAAGGGCGAGCCGATCGATCCGGAAGCGGTGAGCTTCCTTCCACCGCTGTCCGCACCCGGCAAGATCATCTGCGTCGGATTGAATTACGCGGACCACACGGCCGAAAGCAGCATCCAGCAGCCGGACTACCCGACGCTCTTTGGCCGGTTCGCGTCGAGCCTCATCGGGCACGGTGCGCCGATCGTGCGACCGACCGTCTCGGAGGCGCTCGACTATGAAGGAGAGCTTGTCGCTGTCATCGGGCGCGGCGGCCGTCATATCCCCCAGTCCGCGGCCCTCGACCATGTCGCCGGATATTCGATCTTCAACGATGGTACGATCCGCGACTATCAGTTCCGTACGCCGCAATGGACCATCGGCAAGAATTTCGACGGCACCGGAGCGTTCGGGCCGGCATTTGTAACGGCCGACGAACTTCCGTCAGGCGCCAGCGGCCTGAAACTCGAGACGAGATTGAACGGGACGGTGATGCAAAAGGCGTCGACCTCCGATCTGATCTTCGATGTCGCAACCCTGGTTGCGTTGATCAGCGTGGGCATCACGCTGTTTCCGGGAGATATCATCGTGACCGGCACGCCGTCCGGCGTCGGCGCGGCACGCAAGCCGCCTCTCTATATGAAGCCCGGCGACGTCTGCGAGATCGAGATCGAGGGATTGGGTGTTCTGCGCAATCCGATCGTGCTTGAAGCCGAAGACGCGGTGCGTGCGGCGGCCTGATCCTGCGGTGATCCTGTCACCCGCGGATTCGAGCGGACATCATATCGGTTGCCGTGGAGGCGAGGTCTTGACCAGAGTCGATTAGCGCACTGCCTTGGCTCAACGGAGTTGATCAGGCCGGGTCCTGATCGGGCGTCATTCGGTGGCGGCAGCACGACGTAGATCGTTCGCCGCTTATATTGGGAGGAAACAATGAAATCGGTTCCGGTTCTGATTGCAGGGGGCGGTCCCGTCGGGATGACGCTTGCGAACGTCCTGGCCCATTTCGGCATCCGCTCGATGCTGGTCGAGAAGAATGCGACGACGACCCGCCATCCGAAGATGGACATCACCAACAGCCGCAGCATGGAGCTTTTTCGGAAGTTCGGCCTCGCGGACGCGTTGCGACATGTCGCGGTGCCGGAAGATCATCCCTTCGATGTCTCCTGGATCACAAGTCTCGCCGGATATGAGCTGCATCGCTTTCGATACATGACCCCGAGCGAGTTTCGAAAGCAGATCCGTATCAAGAACGACGGCACCCAACCGCTCGAACCCCCGATGCGGGTCTCGCAGGTCGAGATCGAGCCGGTTCTGAAGAAATCCATCGACGCGCGTCCGGAAGTCGATGTGCGGTTCGGCGTCGCCTTCGAGAGCTTTGAAGAGAAGGACGATCGTGTCGTCGCTGTGCTGCGGGAGCAGGGGAGTGGTGCGCAGGAGCAGGTCAGCTGCCAATATCTAATCGGTTGCGACGGCGGCTCCAGCCGCGTTCGCGCAGGGCTCGGCATCCAGCTCGAGGGGCAGTCGCGCGTCGGCGAACTCTACATGATCCACTTTCGATCGACCGAGCGGGATCTGCTGCAGCGCTGGGGCGTTGCCTGGCACTACCAGTCGCCGCGTGGAACGATGATCGCCCAGAACGACGATGATATCTGGACCGTTCACGTGCCTGTGCTTCCCGGCCAGGACGCGACCAAGCTCGATCCGCGCGCGCTCGTCGAGGCCTATGCCGGCCGGCCATTCTCCTTTGAGATTCTGGTCGCGAATGTGTGGACGCCGCACCTGCTGGTCGCTGAGACCTATGGCAAGGGACGCGTCCTGCTCGCAGGCGACTCCGCGCATCAGTTCATCCCGACAGGCGGCTATGGGATGAATTCAGGGGTCGGCGATGCCGTCGACCTCGGCTGGAAACTGGCGGCGACGCTCCAGGGCTTCGGCGGGCCCGGTCTCCTCGCGTCGTATGAAATCGAGCGGCGTCCCGTGGCGGCGCGAAATCGCGACGCATCCGGCCGCCACATGCAGGTGCGAATGCAGATTGCCGAAGCCTATGGAAGCCTGTTGGAAGGCGACAACAGCGACAATCCCGTGCGCCGGGCGGAAGTCGGCGCTGGGATCGCCAGGCTCGGGAACGTCGAGAACGAATGTTTCGGCATCRAACACGGCTTTATCTATGAGGGATCGCCGATCATCGCAGATAGCTCGGCCACTCCCTTTCCATTCGATTCCGTTGTCTACAAGCCGACGACCACGCCCGGCGCCCGCTTGCCCAGCACATATCTGAAAAACGGGACGGCGCTCTACGATCGGCTGGGCTCGCATTTCACGCTGATCGATTTCCGAAGGCGCGATCTGTCGTCCTTTGTCGACGATGCGGCGCGACGACAGATACCGCTGTCGGTCTTGCAACTCGAC
>NZ_JBFULT010000822.1:0-2415 GCF_054049755.1 Bradyrhizobium sp. P5_C11_2 | reverse complement strand
CTATACGGCATATGCCGTATAGGACCCCGCGATGAAGCCTCTTCACTGTTGAGTCCTTGCAACAGCCATCCGGAAAAATACACCTCAAAGCGCCGTTTGCCCATCAGCTAGCCAAAACTCTCTTCCTTGTGCACAAGGCGCATGAGAATCCTGCTATCCAAAGTTGTCCGGGCCCCTGCGCGACGACACATGGCAGGCACCCCGTGATATCGACGACAGCGCGAACCGGTGTATTGCGAACAAAGCCGGACGCTGCAGAGCAGGTGGGCGGGCATGCGGTTGGGCTTGAGGTTGCTGCGGCGGCGAGCGGTTGGATCGGCGTCGGCCGGTCTATTGATCCTGATTGCGATGGCCTCGGCGGCCAACGCCGATTGCACGCCAGCGTCCGCCGATAACGTGACGGCGACTTGTACCGGCACCACCACCGACCAGGGCGGGGGCGCACCGGGCACGAGTGCCGGCACCGCGGGCTACGGCACCGCAACCGAGACCGGGATCACCGTCAACGTGATCGGCGGCGCCAGCGTCACGGGCACCGGCGGCTATGGCATCTCGGTCAGCAGTGGGACGGTCACCAATTCCGGCAGCATTAGCAGCCCACTCGTTGATGGCATCTCTGCCGGCACCGTGACGGTGACCAACAATGCCGGTGCGAGCATCACCGGCAGACAGTACGGAATTCGTGCCCTCGCCACCGCCAACATCACCAATTCCGGCAGCATCACCACGCTGTTGCCGGCCGGCGTCAGTGCCGCCATCAGTGCCGAGGACGGCGCAACGGTGGTCAACACCACAGGCGGCATCATCAGCGGCGGGAAGTTCGGCATTCTTGCGAACAGCGGCTCCATAGATCTCACCAACTCCGGCACCATCTCCGGCAGCGGCTTCGGCATTTCCGCTCAAAGCGTGGCGGTGACCAACAATGTCGGCGCCAGCATCGCCGGCGGCGATTCCGGCGTTAACACCCTCACCGGCTCTGCCAACGTCACCAATTCCGGCAGCATCACCGGCACGATCAACTACGGCATTTTCGCCAACACCGACGCGACAGTGATCAACAATGCAGGGGGCAGCATCACCGGCCACCTGTACGGAGTTCTTGCCGGCACCGGGGCGACCAACATCACCAATTCCGGCAGCATCACAGGGACTTTGATCACCGGCGTGGTTAGCAAGACCGATCTGACCGTCACCAACAACGCTGGCGCCTMCATCAGCAGCGGCGGGACCGGGACCTGGTCGATCAATGGGTCCTCCACCGTCATCAATTCCGGCAGCATCACCGGCACCGGCCTTTATGGCATCAATGCCGCAACCTACGCGACAGTGACCAACAATGCCGGTGGCAGCATCAGCGGCGGCGTGAACGGAATTTTTGCGGTCGGCGGTGTCGGCGGCTCGTCAGTGTTCAACGCCGGCACGATCAGCGGTGGCACCAATGCGATCCAGTTCACCGGCACCGGCAACACGCTGACGCTGGCGCCGGGCTCGGTCATCTCAGGCCTTGTGCTTGGCGGCGGCAGCGACACGTTCCAGCTCGGCGGCACCGGGACGGCAAGCTTCGACGTCTCGCAGCTCGACGCCGCCGCGCAGTATCGGGGCTTCGGCACCTTCAACAAGATCGACAGCTCGGTGTGGACGCTCACCGGCACCAGCACATTTGCCGGCGCGGTTAACGTCAATGGCGGGACGCTCAGCGTCAATGGCGATCTCTCCTCGGCGGCGAGCCTCACGGTGAACGCGGGCGGCACACTCGGCGGCAACGGCATCGTCGGCGATACCACCATCAATGGCGGCACGCTGGCGCCCGGCAATTCGATCGGCACGCTGACGGCGAGCAGCCTGACATTGACAGCGGCATCGACCTACCTGGTGCAGGTGTCCGGCGTCAGCGCCGACAAGACCATCGTCACCAACACGGCCAATCTCGCCGGCAAGGTGGTGGTGGATCCGCTGGCGCGGCTGTCGGCGACCACGACCTACACCATCCTGACCGCGGGCACCGTGAATGGCACCTTCTCCGGTGCGGACTTCCTCACGTCCAGCAATTTCGCCCGCAACGCGCGGCTGAGCTATGTCGGCAACGATGTACTGCTGACGCTTGATCCCGGACTGCTGTCGCCGGCGCTGCTCGGTTATGCCTCCATCAATCAGAAGAATGTCGCAGCCGGAATCGACACTGCGCTGGCCGGCGGCGGCACCACGCCGGCCGGCTTCAATGCCTTGTTCGCGCTGTCGGGCGATCCCCTGCTCAACGCGCTGACGCAGGCCTCAGGCGAGACGGCCACCGGCGCGCAGCAGACCACCTTCGATGCGATGAACCTTTTCATGGGCGTGCTGACCGATCCGTTCGTGGCCGGGCGCCATTCCGGTGCATCGCCCGGTGGAGCGACGGGCTATGCGGCTGACGACAGC
>NZ_JBFULT010000821.1:0-2416 GCF_054049755.1 Bradyrhizobium sp. P5_C11_2 | reverse complement strand
GGAGACACCCTCTCCCCAGCCCTCCCCCGCAGGCGGGGGAGGGAGCGCACCGTGCATATGGCCCGTTCAGAGAACAGCATGACCACCTAATCCAGTGCCCCTTGCGAAAAGAAATGCTTGCGGATGCGCTGCACGAGCTCGGTGAAGACCGGATCGGCCATCACGTCGAGCGAACGCGGGCGCGGCAGCGGCACGTCGTAGATCGCCGCGATCGCACCGGGCCGCTCGGTCATCACCAGCACGCGGTCGGCGAGGAACACGGCCTCCGGAATCGAATGCGTGATCAGCAGCACGGTCTTCCTGGTCTCGCGCTGGATCCGCATCAGCTCGACATTCATGCGCTCGCGCGTCAGCGCATCGAGGGCACCGAACGGCTCGTCCATCAGCATGATTTTTGGATCATGCACCAGCGCGCGGCAGATCGAGGTGCGCTGCTGCATGCCGCCGGAGAGCTGCCAGGGCAGCTTCTTCTCGAAGCCTTCCAGCCCGACCAGCTTCAACAGCGCCTTGGCGCGGTCGAGATATTTTTGCCGCGGCAACCGCTTCATGTCGATCGGCAGCATCACGTTGGAAAGGATGTTGCGCCATGGAAGCAGCAGCGCGTTCTGGAACACGATGCCGACATTGCCATGCGGCTTCGTCACCTTCTCGCCCTCGACCAGGATTTCGCCGGCCGACGGCGGCAACAGCCCGGAGATCAGCTTGAGCAGCGTGGACTTGCCGCAGCCGGATGGACCGACCACGACGAAGAACTCGCCCTCGTTGATGTCAAAATCGAGCGGCCGCAGCGACGGCACGTCGCCGTCGCGCGTCCGGTAGGTCTTCGACACGCCTGACAGCTTGATGCCCGACGCCTCGCCGGCGGCCCGGTCGCTCACCAGTCTCAGATGCGCGGCCGGCTGTGCGTCGATTGGTTTGGTCGCAGGATTCATCGCAACCCTCTCCGCCCGTCGTCCCGGCGAACGCCGGGACCCATACGCCGTGCCGGCGCGTTTGGGCACGCGGCGAGAGACCTTCCGTAACAAGCGTGGACGGTGGTTATGGGTCCCGGCCTTCGCCGGGACGACAGCGGATATTTGTCGCTCACGAGCCGCTCTTCGGCAGGTAATCGCTGGTGTAGAAGGCTTTCGGGTTCTCCTTGGCCTTGGCGTCGAGCCCGCCATATTCGACCATCAGATTGACGGAGTCCGTCATGTTCTGGTCGGTGACCTGGAACGGCCGCTTGCTCTTGGTCTCCGCCGTCCGGTAGAGCGGAATGGTCAGCTCAAAGCCCTGCGTCAGCGTCTCGATCTTGCCGCCCTTCGGGTTGGCATCGAGGATCGACTGCGCCGCCGCCTTCGGCTCCTTCTCGGCGGCTTCGACCGCCKTGGTCGTCGCCGACATGAAGCGGCGGACGAGATCGGCATTGGCCTTCACATAGTCGGAGTTGGCGATGATGCCGGAGGAGACCATGTTGATGCCGTAGTCGGCGAACTTGATCGGATAGACGTCCTTGCCGGTGGCGTCCTTGATCTTCATCGACTGGTCCATGACGTAGCCGAGCAGCAGATCAGCCTGGCCGTTGATGACCGCGTTGAGCTTGGTCTGGCCRTCGCCCGCGACCGTCTGGAAATCGCTTTCCTTCAGGCCGGTCTTCTTCAGGAACAGCGGCCAGATCTGGGTCATGGAGTCGGCCGGCGTGATCGCCACCGTCTTGCCCTTGATGTCCTCGGGCTTCCTGATGTTCTTGTCAGCAAAACCCATGGCGGACATCGGTGAGGTCTGGAGCAGCACGCCGGTCGCGATCACCGGCGCGCCCTTGATCGCGGCGCGCATCATGGTGGGCACGTCGACATAGCCGAAGTCGGCGGTCTTGGCGGCGACCGCCTGCGTGGTCGCAGCCGAGCCGCGGCCTTCCTGGATCTCGAGGTCGATGCCTTCGGCGGCATAAATGCCCTTGGCCTTGCCGTAATAGAACGGCGCGTGCTCGCCATAGACGTACCAGTTCAGCATCAGCACGACCTTGTCGGCTGCCTGCGCCGGCATGGCCGCGAACACCATCAGCGCCACTGATGCAGCTCCTATCCACCGCTTCATCGTTTCTCTCCCTTGCCCTTGTTGCGTCGGCCGTTGGTGGCCGTTCGTTGCTTTGGTTATTGCTAAGAGGCGAAAATCACGTCCTCGCGCTGGCTGACATGCCAGGGAATGACCAGCTTCTCGATCCGGTCCACGATCCAGAACAGCACCACGCCGAGCAGCGCCAGGATCACGAGCGCCGCGAACATCGTCGGCAGGTCGAACGTGCCGATCGAACGCTGCATCACATAGCCGATGCCGGAATTGGAGCCGACGAACTCGCCGACGACGGCGCCAACCACGGCAAGGGTCACCGACACTTTCAACCCTGAGAAGATCGCCGGCAGCGCATGCGGCAGGT
>NZ_JBFULT010000820.1:0-2419 GCF_054049755.1 Bradyrhizobium sp. P5_C11_2 | reverse complement strand
CCGATGTACCGCGGTGCGCGTACCGCGGTTTGATCCCCTCACTTCCAGTCTTCGCCAAACTACGGCCTGTGGTTATGGGTCCCGGCCTACGCCGGGACGACACCGAATTCGTGGGGCCGCCGTCGCGTTACTCAATCACCCGCGCCCGTAGATCGGCATCCGGCACAAAGCACGCCTCGTATTTCCCAAAGATGCGATAGCGGTTGCGAGCAATGAGGCTGTACACCGCATTCCGCAGCGGTTTTGGTACGGCGAACAATGCGCGCGTCCATCCCCATCCCGGCAATTGCGACAGCACGGTCAGCGCAGCGTCGGATTTCATGAACACCTCGCCGCCATGGACCACCGCATTGGTGTCGGGATCATCGGGATCGATGCCGAATGTCCGCGCGAGTTTCGTCCCGTAGTCCGACTGGATCGGCGTGAAGCGAAACCGCCTCGCCGTGTCGCGCTGCGCCACGAAGCGGACCCAGCGCGAGCAGAAGATGCAGACGCCGTCGAACAGGATCACGTCGTCGTCCGGCCATTTGTTCATGAGCGATTATCCAGCATCAGGAGCGCGACCAGCATCAGCACGATCGCCGGTCCCGTCTTCACCAGCGCGCCGAGCGGCTCGATCCAGAGGTCGGGCGTGAGGATCGCAGCACCCACCATGTAGCCGAGCGAGGCGACGATGCCCACGACCAGCCCGATCGCCGCGGTGCGGCGGAAGGCAATCAGCACGCCGATGCTCATGTCCATCAGGCTGGTGCCGATCGTGATGGGATCGACCAGCGCCGGCGGAAAACCGTGCGCGGTCAAAATGCCGGCGGCCGCGCGATAGGAGACGAACAGCGCGATGAATCCGGAGACGAGCCAGAACACGACCAGGCTGGCGAAGATCAGCGCCTTGACCAGGAACAGCCGCGCGAACCATTTGTCCTGGATGGTGGCGGGGTGGCGCCCGATCGTCTCAGCCAGCGTCTTCGGCGCAATGCCCGTGGCAGCGATCCACKCTGAGGGATCACCGGTGACGCCACGGCGCAGCTCGACGATGGCCGTCGAGCGCATCGGCGGCATCCAGCCGAGATAATTGGCGAGGTCGCCGATTTTCGCACCGAGATCGAGCGCAAGCGAAGGCATTGCGACGTGCGGCCAGCCGGCCGTGCCGAACGCGACACGAAACTGCTTGACGACGCCGGCCATCGTGGCCGGTTCGGATTGCATCAGATCCCAGCTCACGGCCTGCGCGGACGCATCATCGACATCGCGCGCGGCGAGCCAGGCGATGGTGACGGCGATATCCGCGACGGCGACGGGCTGGAATGGCGTCGCCATCTCCGCAGTCGGCAGGTCGAGCGGAAAGGCGGCGAGCGCGCGCAGCATGGCGCTGCCGCCATAGGCGGACGGCGCCACCACGAAGCCGGGCCGCAGGATGGCATGGGGAATGCCGGAGGCCGCGATCAGCCGCTCGGCCTCGCGCTTGGTCGTCGCGAAGGCGGTGCGATCGGCCTCCGCGATTCCGGGAATCGAGATGTGTACCAGCCGGATCGCGCGGCCGCTGTCGCCGATCGCCTCAAGCAGGCGCGCGACAAAATCGCGATGCACGGCGCTGGTGTCGCTGCCCGGACCGTCCTGAAGCACACCGAGACAGTTCACGATGACATCGACGGCATGCTCGCTCAGCAAACGCGTCAGCGCGGCCACATCGAGGGCGAGGATCGGCAACTCGATGTCCAGCGCGCTCATCTTCTGCGCCGGCGACAGGCTGCGCGCGAGCCCGACCACGCGAAAGCCGCGCAGGCGCAAATCGTCGGTGACGAAGCGGCCGATCAGGCCGGAAGCGCCGAGCACGAGAATGGTGCGCTGATTCATCACTCCCCTCAAAACGGCTTGGCGATCATCAGCCACAGGATCAACATCGTCGCGCCGAAGCCGGGAAGGCCGAACGCGAACCAGCGGCGGAACAGGACGAAGTAGCGCTCCGGCAAAGCCGTGCGCTGTTCGGCGGCCTTGCGCGCGAGATCGCGCATCTCGATCTGCATGAAAACGACGGGAACCCAGAACAGACCGGCAATGGCATAGAGCGCGAGCGAGGCGAGCAGCCAGCGCTCCGTGACCGACGTGGCCGAGAGCATCATCAGCAGACCGCCCGTGACGGGTTGCAGGATCACGGCCGACAGCGTGAAGATCGCATCCGCAACCACCACGACCGAAGCCGTGCGCGCGATGAACTCGGCATCATGCGTGCGATGCGCCGTCAGCATGAAGAAGGCGATGCCGGTTCCGGTGCCGAGGATGACGATGGCGCCGAGCACATGCAGATATTTGACCAGGAAATACAGCGTCATGGCTTCCCGCCCGCGACCGGCTTCAGCGCACGGTCGAGCTCGCCGCTGGCGGCTTTGACGCCGGCCTCGAGCTCGATCATCCAATGGCC
>NZ_JBFULT010000819.1:0-2426 GCF_054049755.1 Bradyrhizobium sp. P5_C11_2 | reverse complement strand
GATGGGGGCCGTGAACGCGATCGCCGCGATCGGGATCGTGGCGAAGGCGAGCGCACCGCCCGCCAGCATCCCCGAACACAGGCAGGTGATGACGAGCTGGCCGCCGGCGGAGGCGTTGGCGAAGAATGCGACCGGAACGATGCCCCAGGCGGCGCCGAGTATGAAGGCATTGCGCACCAGCCGATGCATCGCCCGGCGCGAGACGAATTGCGGCTTGGTGATGCGGCGCGAGGCGTGGGATTGCAGGCCGAATGCGATCGCAGCGCCCGCCACGATGACGGCCCAGATCAAGGCCAGCGTCCAGTCCGGCGAGCGCCACAGCGCGATGGCGAGCACGGCGGCGTTGCAGGCATTGGCGAGCATGATGCCGACCGAATAGCCGAGCACGAGCGACATCTGTTCGGCGCGGATATGGCCGGCGACGGCCTCGTCGGTTGCGGGCCCGCCAAAGGCCGACAGATCGCCGGCGAACAGCCGTGCGAGATAGGAGGTCAGTTGGGTCCGCATTCGGGAGCCTGCAGCATGGGCCGTTCGTCCGGCTCGATCCGAAGAATTCTCCGCAAACCTTTGACGAACTATGAATTATCCCCGTTGCTGCCCAGCGCCACGATCACTTCTAGGTGGCAAAGCCCGCGTATCGATAACAAATCGATACAAATGCGGCGTCCCGCGTTACCGTTGTAACGGAAGGAACAATGTTTGCGACCATCTCCGCTGTTATGCCCCCGCGAAGGCGGGGCATCCAGTACGCAGCGGCTTCTCGTTTCATCACGACCGTCTCTGGAATACTGGATCGCCCGCCCCAGTGCGCAAGTGCGCACAAGGCAGGCGATGACAGCGGTCGGATGGGTAACGCGACGCCCGCCTAACGCTGGCCCATCACCGCCCCAATTGCTTCGGATCGTAGTAGAACCGCTCTTCGATCAGCTGATCGCCTCGCCAGGTCTGCCAGGCAATCTCTTCCAGCGTCCGCGTGACGCCTTCGGCATTGGTGAAGCTGAATTTCCAGCGCGTGGCGACGTTGTCGCCTTCGATCAGGCTCGGCCCGATCCGCACCGCCTTGACCTCCTTCGACGCGGCCAGCACGCCGCGCTCCTTGGCGACGAGCTTGTCGCGGCCGGTCGTCGGCGCCGCGTTGTTCTCATAGGTCGCCGCATCGGGCGTATAGAATTGTTCTATCGCGCCGACGAAATCCCCGTCCTCCAGCCGCTTCGCAAAGGCTTCGACGATGTCACGGCTCGGCATGGCGCACCTCACGATTAAAACCGACTGATAGTCGGTAAATACCGACCGCTGGTCGAAAAGTCAACTGGCAGCGCTCGTCCATTTCGATTAGAGCAGACCCATGGCGAAACAGGCGGAACGGCGGGCAGCGACATCGGAGGCGATCCTGGCGGCGGCGCGCCGCCTGTTCGGGACGCGAGGATTTACCGACACCACGATGGATGAGATCGCCGACGGCGCCGGCGTCGCCAAGGGCGCGGTCTATCATCACTTCAAGACCAAGGAGGCGGTGTTCGAGGCGGTGTTCGATCAGGTCTCGCGCGATCTCGTTGCCGAGATCGACGGCGCGGCCCGCGCCGAGAAGGACGTGCTGGCCGCCATGGTCGCCGGCACCCAGCATTACTTTGCTGCGACCGCCAAGGGCCCGACCGGCCAGATCATCCTGCGCGACGGCCCGGCCGTGCTCGGCTGGGAGCGCTGGCGCGAGATCGACGCGCAGCACTTTGGCGGCAAGATGCCGCGTGCGCTCTCTGCAGCGATGGAGGCCGGCCTGATCGCGCGGCAACCGGTCGAGCCGCTGGCGCGGCTGCTGCTCGGCGCGGTGACGGAGGCTGCGGTCGCCTGCGCCGGACGCGCCGATATCGCAAGGGCAGGGGCGGAATATGCCCGTGCGTTCAAGTCGCTGGTCGAGGCGCTGCGCGTCGCTGCATGATTGTGCGCAGTCCACCAGCCTCCCGCCATGGCCTCTTGCTCGTGGCCATCGCAGTCGCAAGCCTGGTTTTGCGCCTCGCCGAGATTTTAGTTTTGAATGTCCAGGTCGTGCGTACCTTCCGCGGGCAAGAGGCCCAAGTTCTCCGCTCTTCTCCTACTTGCAGTCGCGGCAGATGGTCAGCTTGCGCTTTAAGACCTCATCTTCTTGATCGATCGATTTCTGCCCCGTCGCGCCACTTGTCTCCACACTGGGCTTGGAGGCATTTGCTGCGCGTGACCTGATGGGGCGCGCCGCCTGGCCTGACGTGTCACCGTCGTCGACGGTGCCGACACTAAATCCATCGTAGTCGGTGACTGGTTTGGGCGACGGCCATAACCGCGAAGGTGCCAGGATTGGGTCTACCGAAGCGTTCGGCAAACGGCCCAAAAGTGATTGCTTGACCATTATCAAGCGGCGCATTGAAAAGTCTCATGGCTCTCGACCTCCGTGC